>NZ_BAAHCA010001201.1:0-1241 GCF_054776295.1 Streptomyces sparsus | reverse complement strand
CGCGTGCGGCGCCGCCGTGTCCGACGACGCCCTGGCCGACGACGCCGTGCCCGGCACCGCCCTGCCCGGCGGCGTGGGGCACCGGGCAGGTCCGTTCAGGCGGCGCCGATCTTGGCCAGCAGGTCCACGATGCGGCTCTGCACCTCGTCGCTCGTCGACCGCTCGGCCAGGAACAGCACCGTCTCGCCGGAGGCCAGCCGCGGCAACTCGTTCGGGTCCAGCCCGGCGGAGGTGTAGACGACGAACGGCGTCCGGTTCAGCAGTCCGTTCACCCGCAGCCAGTCGATGACGCCCGCCCGGCGCCGCCGCACCTGGCAGAGGTCCATCACCACCAGGTTCGGCCGGATCTGGGCGGCGATACCCGCCGCCTCGGCATCCGTCGGCGCGTGCGCGACCTGCATGCCACGCCGTTCGAGTGTCGCCGCGAAGGCCTGCGCGATCGCCGGCTGCTCCTCGACGAGCAACACCCGCGGCGGGTGCTGCTCACTGTCCCGGGGCGCGAGGGCCTTCAGCAGCACCGCCGGGTCGGCGCCGTAGGCGGCCTCCCGGGACGCCTGTCCCAGACCGGCGGTGACCAGCACCGGGACCTCGGCGGCGACGGCCGCCTGACGCAGCGACTGCAGGGCGGTCCGGGTGATCGGGCCGGTCAGCGGGTCCACGAAGAGCGCCGCCGGGTAGGCCGCGATCTGCGCGTCCACCTCCTCCCGGGAGTGCACCAGGACGGGCCGGTAGCCGCGCTGGGTCAGCGCCTGCTGGGTGGAAACGTCCGGCTCGGGCCAGACGAGCAGCCGGCGCGGGTTGTCGAGAGGTTCCGGCGGTAGCTCGTCGTCCCGCTCGGCGTGTTGCGGCAGGCCGTGTCCGGTCTCCGTCACCTCCACCGCGCCGTTCGGCCCGTCCAGCGGCTCCGGTCCCTCGGCCAGCCCGGCGTCCGGCGCGCCGATGGCGAACTCCCGCGCGGGAGAGGGCGCACCGTTCTGCCGCATCGGCTGCTGACGCGGCTCCGCCCCCGGCGCGGCAACCGGCGCCTGGTGTGGCTGGTGCGGTTCCTGAGCCTGGTGGGGCATGTGGGAATGGTGGGGTTGCTGCGGCTCGTGGGACTCGTGCGGGGGGCTGGTCGCCTGCTGCTGCGCCGACGTCGGCGGGTGGGGCTCCGAGGCGTCGGTCTCCGTCGCCGGGGCGGCGAGTCGGCGACGCCGTCCGGTGCCGGCCGGTGGCGTCTGCTGCGGGGCGGCGGCATCCGG
>NZ_BAAHCA010001200.1:0-1243 GCF_054776295.1 Streptomyces sparsus | reverse complement strand
CACCGGGTGGGCGTCGGCTACGAGCGGTCGGCGGAGGCGGCCGAGCAGGTGGTGGCGGCGGTACGGGCCGGGGGCGGCCGGGCCGTGGCGGTGCGGGCCGACACCGGCTCCGAGGAGCAGGTGGACGCCCTCTTCGACACCGTGGGACGGGAACTCGGGCGGATCACGGGCCTGGTGGCGAACGCCGGGATCACCGGCCCGCTGGGCAGGTTCACCGAGACGTCGACCGCGGACATGCGCCGGGTGGTCGAGGTGAACGTGCTGGGCGTGCTGTACTGCGCGCGGCGGGCGGTCACCGAGATGTCGCGGCGGCACGGCGGCGAGGGCGGGTCGATCGTGACGATCTCCTCGGCCGGTGCCACCACCGGCAGCCCCGGCGAGTACGTGCACTACGCGGCGAGCAAGGCCGCGGTCGACGCACTGACGCTGGGGCTCGCCAAGGAGCTCGCCACCGAGGGGGTACGGGTCAACTCGGTGCAGCCCGGCATGATCGTGACGGACATCCACGCGGCGATGGGCGACCCGCAGCGTCCCTGGCGGCGTCCTGAGCGGGTGCCGATGCGGCGTCCGGGAGAGCCGTCGGAGGTCGCCGGGGCGGTCGCCTGGCTGCTGTCCGACGAGGCCTCCTACACGACGGGCGCGGTCCTGCGCGTCGCCGGCGGTCTGTGACGGGGGCCGGGGTGTCCTGTCGGGGCCGCTGCTGGCAGGGTGGCCCTCCGTCCTGGCTGTCCAGCTTCCCGAGGAGTGCCCATGTCCGTGCCCGCGCCCGTGTCCTTCGTGCAGGTCTCCCGGGAGGACCGTCCCAGGGTCTCGGTGGCCTACGAACGGCGCGGCTCCGGTGAGCCGTTGGTGCTGCTGCACGGCATCGGCCACCACCGGCAGGCGTGGGAGCCGGTGATGGACGCGCTCGCCGCCTCGCACGAGGTGATCGCCCTGGACCTGCCGGGCTTCGGCCAGTCGCCCGCCCTCCCCGACGGCGGCCCGTACGGCGCGGAGGCCCTGGCGTCGGTGCTCGCGGACGTGTTCGTCGAACTGGACCTGGACCGTCCGCACGTGGTGGGCAACTCGCTGGGCGGCCTGATCGCCCTGCACCTCGGCCGGGCGGGACTGGCACGGTCGGTGACGGCCTTCTCCCCCGCCGGGTTCTGGACGGAGGCCGAACGCCGCTGGACGTTCGCCCTGCTGCTGGCCATGCGGGCCGGCGCGCGGGCGCTGCCGGACGCCGCCCTGACGCGACTGGCCC
>NZ_BAAHCA010001199.1:0-1246 GCF_054776295.1 Streptomyces sparsus | reverse complement strand
GGCGTGCACGGCGCACGGTGACGGGCGCGCCGGGGGTGGTGTCGGTCACCCGGCCGAGGGCTGACCAGCCGCTTCCCGGCAGCGGCAGCGGCCGGCCGCCGGAGCTGTCCGCGGCAGCCGCTAACGTCTCTCGGATGGCACCACGGCTCAGCGATCCCGAGCAGCTCAAGGAAGTGCTCGGCATCCCGTTCACCCCGGAACAGCTGGCCTGCATCACCGCACCGCCCGCCCCCCAGGTGATCGTGGCCGGCGCCGGTTCGGGCAAGACCACGGTGATGGCCGCCCGCGTCGTCTGGCTGGTCGGCACCGGGCAGGTGCCACCCGACCGGGTGCTGGGGCTCACCTTCACCAACAAGGCCGCCGGGGAACTCGCCGAGCGGGTCCGAAAGGCCCTCGTCCGGGCCGGGGTGCTGGACACCGATCCGCTGCCCGGACAGGAGGAGGAGCCGGGTGAGCCCGTCATCTCCACGTACCACGCCTTCGCCGGCCGGCTGCTGAAGGACCACGGGCTGCGGCTCGGCGTGGAACCCACGTCCCGCCTGCTGGCCGACGCCACCCGGTTCCAGCTCGCCGCCTCCGTGCTGCGCTCCGCGCCCGGACCCTACCGGGGCCTCACCACGTCCGTCAGCGCGCTCGTGGAGGACCTGCTCGCCCTGGACGGGGAACTGTCCGAGCACCTCGTGCCGCCCGCCCGGCTGCGGGCCTTCGACACCGAACTACTGGACCTGCTGGAGAGCGGCGGCGTCCGCCTCACCAACGCCGCCCTGCGCAAGGTGCCCGAAGCGGCCCGGGGCCGGCTGGAACTGCTCGGACTGGTCGAGGAGTACCGCGACCGCAAGCGCCGACTGGACCTGCTCGACTTCGGTGACCAGATCGCGCTCGCCGCCCGGCTCGCGCGGGAGGTGCCCGAGGTGGGGCGCGTGCTGCGCGAGGAGTTCGCCGTCGTCCTGCTCGACGAGTACCAGGACACGTCCGTCGCCCAGCGCATCCTGCTCGCCGGCCTCTTCGGCGACCGCACCGGGCACCCCGTCACGGCGGTCGGCGACCCCTGCCAGGCGATCTACGGCTGGCGCGGCGCGTCCGTCGCCAACCTGGACGACTTCCCCCGACACTTCCGGCACGCCGACGACAGCCCGGCCCGCCGCTTCTCGCTCAGCGAGAACCGGCGCAGCGGCGGCCGGCTGCTCACCCTCGCCAACACCCTCGCCGCCGACCTGCGGGCCCGCCACGAGGGTGTCGAGGCGCT
>NZ_BAAHCA010001198.1:0-1248 GCF_054776295.1 Streptomyces sparsus | reverse complement strand
GCTGAGCGCCGCGTCCAGCCAGGCGCAGGAGGCCACCGACCACGCCGAGCGGCTGCGCAGCAGCACCACGTCGGAGGCGGAGACGAGCCGCCGGGAGGCGGCCGGGCTGGTCCGTCGCGCCGAGGAGCGCATGCAGGAGGCCGAGACGTCGCTGCGGGAGGCGCGGGCGCAGGCCGAGAAGCTGGTCGAGCAGGCCCAGGAGGCCGCGAGCAAGCGCCTCACGGACGCCGAGTCGGAGAACGAGCAGCGGGTCAAGACGGCCAAGGCGGAGATCGCCCGCATGGTCGGCGAGGCCACCAAGGAGGCCGAGGCGTCGAAGGCGGAGGCCGAGCAGGCGCTCGCCGACGCCCGCGCCGACGCCGAGCGCATGGTGGTCGAGGCCAAGGAGAAGGCCAGGGCGATCTCGGCGGAGGAGTCGGCCGCCCAGCTCGCGGAGGCGGCCCGCAACGCCGAGGAGATGGTCAGCAAGGCCGCGGAGGAGGCCCGGGCCACCACCCGGGCGGCGGCCGAGGAGGCCGAACGGCTGCGCCGGGAGGCCGAGGAGGAGGCCGACCGGCTGCGTGCGCAGGCGCACGACACCGCCGAGCAGCTCAAGGGCGCCGCCCAGGACGACACCGAGGAGTACCGCGCCAAGACCGTCGAACTCCAGGAGGAGGCGCGGCGGCTGCGCGGTGAGGCGGAGCAACTGCGGGCCGAGGCCGTCGAGGAGGGCGAGCGGATCCGCGGTGAGGCCCGCAAGGACGCCGTCCAGCAGATCGAGGAGGCCGCCGGCCGGGCCGAGGAGCTGCTCAGCCAGGCGAAGGCCGATGCCGAGGAGACCCGCGAGTCCGCCGTTTCGGAGGGCGAGCGGGTCCGCACCGAGGCGATCGAGCGGGCCACCGCGCTGCGCCGGCAGGCCGACGAGGTGCTCGAACGCGCCCTCGCCGAGGCGGAGGAGCTGCGCGGCGGCGCCGAGCAGCAGGCTGAGCAGGCCAGGGCGGACGCCGAGCAGGCGGCCCGGCAGACCCGCGAGGAAGCCGAGACACAGGCCCGGCAGACCCGCGAGGAGGCCGCCGAGGAGCTGGCCCGGCTCCGTGAGGAGGCCGAGGCGCGGGTGACCGCGGCCGAGGAGCAGCTCACCGAGGCGCGCCGGGAGGCGGAGCGGCTGCGTGAGGAGGCCCGCGCCGAGACGGAGCGGCTGCGGACGGAGTCCGCCGAGCGCATCCGCGCCTTGCAGCAGCAGGCCGAGGAGGAGGCGCAGCGGCTGCG
>NZ_BAAHCA010001197.1:0-1248 GCF_054776295.1 Streptomyces sparsus | reverse complement strand
CCGCCGTGGCCGGGCTGCTGCGGGTGGTGGGGGTGCTGCTGGGGCGGCGCGCCCCAGTGCCCCTGCGGCGGCGGATACCCGCCGGGGCCCTGTCCGGGCAGCGGGGGCGCCATCTGCGGCGGCGGGCTGTTGGTCCCGTTCTGCGTCCACAGCCCCGCCGCCTGCTGGTGCCGGGCGATGTCCTCGGCGATCAGCGCCGACAGGTTGAAGTACGCCTCCCGCGTCCGGGGCCGCATCAGGTCCAGGTCCAGTTCGGCGCCCGCCGACAGGTGCTCGTCGAAGGGCACCACGACCACGTCGCGGCAGCGGGTCTTGAAGTGGCCCACGATGTCCTCGACCTTGATCATCTTTCCGGTCTCCCGCACTCCGGAGATGACGGTGACGCTGCGCTGCACCAGCTCGCCGTAGCCGTGCGCCGCCAACCAGTCCAGGGTCGTGCTGGCACTGCTGGCACCGTCCACGGACGGAGTGGAGACCACGATCAGCTGGTCCGCGAGGTCGAGCACGCCCCGCATCGCCGAGTACAGCAGCCCGGTGCCCGAGTCGGTGAGGATGATCGGGTACTGCTTGCCCAGCACGTCGATGACGCGTCGGTAGTCCTCGTCGTTGAACGTCGTCGAGACCGCCGGGTCCACGTCGTTGGCCAGGATCTCCAGTCCGGAGGGCGCCTGCGAGGTGAACCGGCGGATGTCCATGTAGCTGTGGAGGTGCGGAATGGCGGTGACGAGGTCACGGATGGTCGCGCCCGTCTCCCGGCGCACCCGGCGGCCCAGCGTGCCCGCGTCCGGGTTGGCGTCGATCGCGATGACCTTGTCCTGCCGCTCACTGGACAGCGTCGCGCCGAGTGCCGTCGTGGTCGTGGTCTTGCCGACGCCGCCCTTGAGACTGATCACGGCGATCCGGTAGCACGACAGCACCGGCGTGCGGATCAGTTCCAGCTTGCGCTGCCGCTCGGCCTCCTCCTTCTTCGCACCGATCCGGAACCGTGAGCCGCCGCGGTTGCTGCTCTGCGGCCGGGGCTTGCGCTTCTGGTTCAGCAGCCGGTCGGAGGACAGTTCCACCGACGCGGTGTAGCCGAGGGAGCCGGGCTGGGAGTACGGCTGCCGCGGGTCAGGCCAACCGCTGCCCGAACGGGGGTCGGCGGGTGGGGTGTTCGGCTGTTGCGGCGGCAACGGGCCCGGGGCGCCGGGGCCTTCTGCCTGCTGCGGATGCGGAGCACCCGGGTGGGGCCGGCCGGCCTGCGGGTGA
>NZ_BAAHCA010001196.1:0-1252 GCF_054776295.1 Streptomyces sparsus | reverse complement strand
CGCCGCGCACGGACGGGACCACGGGACCGCTGCCTCCGTGCGGCGTCGTCGCCGCCCGGCCCCCGGCGCAGGGCGGCGTCCCCGCCACCACGGCCGCCTCTGGGCCCTCCCCGGAACGCGGTGCCCCGGCCGTCCCGAAGTGCTGGTGTCGTCACGGAATGCGACAGGAGTGTTCGGCGTTTACGAACATGACAAGCGGGCCCTCGCGGCGCTACCTTCGAGGGGTCATCGGGGTGTGCACAGGGGAGGAACCATGTCGTCGAGGAGCGAGGCCCGCACCGGGTTGCTGTTCGGGTTTGCGGCCTTCGGCATGTGGGGGCTTCTCCCGCTCTACTGGCACCTGCTGTCGACGACGGCGGCGAGTGAGGTGCTGTCCCACCGCATGGTCTGGTCGCTGCCCACGGCGGTGCTGATGCTGGTGGTGGTACGCCGCTGGTCGTGGATACGCGTCCTGCTGCACCAGCCCCGCAAGCTGGGGCTGGTGGCCCTGTCCGCCGCGCTGATCTCCGTCAACTGGTGGCTGTTCATCTGGGCGGTCAGCGTCGGCCGGGTACTGGAGGCCTCCCTCGGCTACTTCATCAACCCGCTGATCACCATCGCCATCGGCGTGGTGGTGCTGCGGGAGCGGCTGCGCCCGGCGCAGTGGACGGCCGTCGGCGTCGGCGCGCTGGCCGTGGTCGTGATGTCGATCGCCTACGGACAGATGCCCTGGGTGTCGCTCATCCTGAGCGTGAGCTTCGCCGCCTACGGGCTGATCAAGAAGCAGACCGGACTCGACGGGCTGGAGGGCTTCAGCGCCGACTCCGCCCTCCAGTTCCTGCCCGCGCTCGGCTTCCTGATCCTCCTCAGCGCCCGCGGTGAGTCCACCTTCACCACCGAGGGGCCGACGCACGCGCTGCTGCTGGCCGGCGCCGGCCTGGCCACCGCACTGCCGCTGATCTTCTTCGGCGCGGCCACCGTGCGGGTGCCGCTCTCGACGATCGGGCTGATGCAGTACATCGCCCCCTCCACCATGTTCGTGCTCGGTGTCGCCGTCTTCCACGAGGAGATGCCGCCCGAGCGCTGGGCCGGCTTCCTGCTGGTGTGGCTCGCCCTGGCCCTGCTCACCTTCGACGCCCTGCGCAACGCCCACCGGGGCCGCGCCCGGCTGCGTGCCACCGCCGCCCAGGTGGTGCCGGAGAACGCCGCAGCAGCCGAGCAGCCGACCGTACCGGCGGGCCCGTCGGGTGCCCCCGTCACGGGTGCCGCCGCG
>NZ_BAAHCA010001195.1:0-1254 GCF_054776295.1 Streptomyces sparsus | reverse complement strand
CCCCCGCCGCCCCCGCCGCCCCCGCGGCCACCGCGACCTCCGCGACCACCGCGACCACCGCCCGAGGGCGGCTCGGTCCGGTGACCTAGTCCGAAAAACCCAGTGAAGTCTGTCAGTCGCCAAACGTAGTCTCGGTGCTGATGAACACGCTCTCCGAACCCCCCACGGAGCCCGTCGCGGAAGCCGCGCCGGGCGAGGACCGGCCGCGCTCGGCGGTGCGGTCGCTGCTGCGGTTGTGGCCGTACGTGCGCCCGGTGCGGGTGCGGTTGGGAACGGCCGCCCTGGTGGCGGTACTCGCCTCCTGCCTGGGCCTGGTGGTCCCGTTGGTGCTGAAGTGGATCGTGGACGGGCCGGTCGCCGCACGGGACACCGGCGGCGTCTGGCTGGGCGGCGCGCTGCTGCTGGCGATCGGGGTGACGGAGGCGCTGCTCTTCGGCCTGCGGCGGTGGCTGGTGGCCCGCCCGCTGGCCGGCGTCGAGGCGGCCATGCGGGCCGACCTCTACCAGCACCTCCAGCGGCTGCCGGTGACGTTCCACGACCGGTGGGCGAGCGGGCAGTTGCTGTCGCGCGCCACGACCGACCTGCAACTGCTGCGCATGTTCCTCGCCTTCCCGCTCACCTTCCTGCTGGTCAACGGCGTGACGATCATCGTGGGCTGCGTCATCCTGCTGGCCCAGCAGTGGACGCTGGGCCTGGTGCTGCTCGCCCCTGTGGTGCCGCTGGTGGTGCTGTGCTCGACCTTCGAGAAGCGGTACGCGCTGGTGGCCCGCAGCGCGCAGGACCAGGTGGGTGACCTGACGACGGTCGTCGAGGAGGCGGTGCTGGGCGTCCGCATCACCAAGGGCTTCGGCCGGCACCGCAGCCAGGCGCAGGCCTTCCGCGCCCTGTCGCAGAAGCTGCTGGGCACCGAGCTGCGCAAGGCCCGGCTGCTGGCCGGGATCTGGGCGCTCATCATGACGCTGCCGGAGCTGGCGCTCGGCGCCGCGCTGGTGCTGGGCACGGTGCAGGTCGCGGACGGCGAGCTGTCGGCGGGCACCCTCGTCGCGTTCCTGTCGACGGCGCTGGCCCTGCGCTGGCCGGTGGAGTCGATCGGTTTCCTGCTGGCCATGAGCAACGAGTCGGCCACCGCGACGGACCGCTACTTCGAGGTGCTGGACGCGCCGGTACCGGCCGAGCGCACCCGGGCCGCGCCCACCGGGCGGACATCCGCACCCGACGCGAGCCCCCCGGCAGCCGTGTCCGCCGTGGCCGCCG
>NZ_BAAHCA010001194.1:0-1254 GCF_054776295.1 Streptomyces sparsus | reverse complement strand
GACCCCGACCCGGCAGCGCGCCACCCCGCCTCTGCGTCCGGGCGTCAGGCGGCGGCGTGCCGTCCGCGCAGGGCCTCCACCAGCTGCTCGCGGTTCATCTTCGACCGGCCCGCGACGCCGGCCCGGGAAGCCCGCTCGTACAGCTCGCCCTTCGTCAGCCCTTCCAGAGCCTCCACCTCCGGCTCGTCCCGCCCCCGTGTGCCGCTCCGCCGGCCGTCGGCCCCGCCGCCCCGTTTCCGCCCCGCCCGGCTCCCGCCCTTGTGTGCCTTCTCGCCGTTGTCGGCCGCGCGGCCCCGACCGTCGCCACCCGGTCCGTCGTCGCCACGGGCGCTGCCGCTCCCACGGTTCGCCTCCGGGGAGCGGGCCCGCTCGACACTGCGCCGGAGGGTGTCCATGAGGTCGATGACGTTGGTCGACTCCGGGGCCCCCTCCTCGCTGACGATCTCCTGCCCCTCCCGATTGGCGTCGACCAGCGCCTGCACGCGCTCCTCCGAGGTGTCGTGGAACCGCTCGGGCTCCCAGTCGATGCCGAGTGCCTCGATCAGCTGCCGCGCGGTCTCCAACTCCCGCTCGTCGACCTCGACCCGGCCCTCGGGCAGCAGGTCCAGCTCCGCGCGCGGGTCGCGCACCTCGTCCGCCCAGTGCATGGTGTGCAGCACCAGGACGTCGTCCTGCGCCCGCAGCGCCGTCAGGTGGTCCTTGTTCCGCATGGTGAACGTCGCGACACCGGCCTTGCCGGACTGCCGCAGCGCCGCCCGCAGCAGCTCGTAGACCTTCAGGTACTCCTTGTCCTGCGGCGCGACGTAGTAGGTGCGCGCGAAGTACACCGGCTCGATCCGCTCCAGATCGACGAAGCCCGCGAGCTCGATCACCCGGGACCTGCCCGGGGCGATCTCCGCCAGTTCGTCCGGCTCGACCACCACGTACTCGCCGCCGCCGAGGTCGTAGCCCTTCACGATGTCGTCGCTGCCGAGCTCCTCACCCGTGCGTTCGCTGACCCGCCGGTAACGCACCCGGTCTCCGCTGTCGCGCTGCAACTGGTGGAAGTGCACGGTGTGGTCCTCGGTCGCCGTGTACAGCCCGACCGGCACGGTGACCAGCCCGAACGTCAGGACGCCGGTCCAGATCGCTCTTGCCATCGTCGCCTCCGTCTCGGCACGGGCACCGTCAGCCGTCCCGTTCGCCGGTAGTGGGTGGTGGGTCCTCGGCGGTCAGCCGCTCGACGCGCGCCGCCGCCGCCTCGGCCCGGCGCCG
>NZ_BAAHCA010001193.1:0-1260 GCF_054776295.1 Streptomyces sparsus | reverse complement strand
CGCCGGCCCGCTCCAGGCGGCGGGCGAAGAGTCCGGTCGGGCGCACCGCCAGGTGGTCCTCGTCCAGCGCTCCGGACAGTGCGGCGACCAGCCGCCGCCCCGCGCGTGCGTCCAGCGTGCCGGGCAGGTCGACGAGTCCGCCCCAGCGCTGCGGGTACTCCAGGGCGGCGATCCGCCCCAGGCCCCAGCTCATCGCCTGGAGCGGGCCGGCCGGCGACTCGCTGCGGTGCACCCGGACCGCGCCACGAGTGGCGCACCAGAGAGGGGCGTCCACTCCGGCATCACCCAGCGCCTGCAGCAGCACCGTCGACAGCACCATGCCGGTGGGCTGCACGCCCTCGTCCGACCAGGGCGACTCGTCGAGGGCGAGCAGCGAGAGCACGCCGCCGACGGTGGCACCGTCGCTGTGTTCGCGGAGCAGACCGGTCATGCGTTCCCGGTCGGCTTCCGGCGCACCGGCGACCAGCACCCGTGCCCCGCCCGCCGACCGCTCTCCGACCACCGCAACGGCCTCGCGCACGGTCGGATCGTCCTCGTGGCCTCGCGGCACGAGGACCAACCAGGTGCCGGCGAGGCCGTCGGCCCCAGCGGACCGCTCAGCGCTCGGCCGCCACACGACCCGGTAACGCCAGCGGTCCAACGTGGACCGGTCGATCCGGTCGCGCCGCCACGACGACAGCGCGGGCACGACCTCGGCGAGCGCCCGCGGGTCCTCCATGCCGAGGTCCTGGGCGAGCGCGTCGACATCGTGGTTCTCCACAGCGGTCCAGAAGCCGTCGTCGAGAGCGTGGGAACCAGCCGTACCCGTCCCGTCAGCGGGAGCCGGACGCGGACTCGTCTCAAGCCAGTAGTGCTGCCGCTGGAAGGGGTAGGTGGGCAGGTCCACGGTGCGTGGGGACAGGCCTTCGAAGGCAGGGGTCCAGTCGACGTTCACGCCATGCGCCCACGCCTCCCCCAGAGAGGTGTAGAGGCGCTCCAGGCCGCCCTGTTCACGCCGCAGCGAGCCCAACACCACCGCGTCGGAGCCGGCGTCCTCGACCGTCTCGGCAACCGGGACGGTCAGGACGGGGTGCGGGCTGATCTCGATGAACGCGCCGTGGCCCTGCTCGACCAGTCGGCGGATTGCCGGTTCCAACTCCACTGTCTGCCGCAGGTTCCGGTACCAATACCCCGCATCGGTCTCCGCCGACTCGATCCATTGGCCTGTCACCGTGGAGAGGAACGGGACCGCCGGGACCTGCGCCTCCACCGAGGACAACG
>NZ_BAAHCA010001192.1:0-1265 GCF_054776295.1 Streptomyces sparsus | reverse complement strand
CGGACCGGCTGGGCGTGCGCGAACGCGCGCACGCCCCCGGCTGGATGCCGGGGGCGTGCGTGGTGTGGCGTGCGCAGGGGCGAACCCGTGCGCGTGGCGTGCTCCGGGCTGAGGCGCCCGGAGGCGCCGGGACCGGAGGTGCCGGGTGACCGGAGGGTCAGACGCCGACGCCGAAGTCCTGCGCGATGCCCGTCAGGCCGGAGGCGTAGCCCTGGCCGACTGCGCGGAACTTCCACTCGTCGCCGTTGCGGTACAGCTCGCCGAAGACCATCGCCGTCTCGGTGGCCGCGTCCTCGCTGAGGTCGTAGCGCGCGATCTCGGTGCCGCCGGCCTGGTTGATGATGCGGATGAAGGCGTTCCGCACCTGGCCGAAGTTCTGGCTGCGGGCCTCGGCGTCGTAGATCGAGACCGGGAAGACGATCTTGTCGATCTCGGCGGGCAGCGTCGCCAGGTTCACCTTGATCTGCTCGTCGTCGCCCTCGCCCTCACCGGTGACGTTGTCACCCGTGTGCTCGATGGCCTGCTCGGGCGAGACCTTGTTGTTGAAGAAGATGAAGTGCTGGTCGGAGTGAACCCGGCCACCGGCGTTGACCGCGATGGCGCTGGCGTCCAGGTCGAAGTCCGTGCCGGTGGTGGTGCGGACGTCCCAGCCCAGGCCGACCGTTACCGCGGTGAGGCCCGGCGCTTCCTTGGTGAGCGAAACGTTGCCGCCCTTGGACAGGCTCACAGCCATGGGAGATGTCCCTTTCCTCGTGGGTCCGTTCGTCGGATCGTTGCTCCGACGACGGTACAGTCACCTTCCCCAACGCTGCGGGCGGAGCGCTGGTTCCAGCCTTCCGTGTTCATCCGGCGCGCGATCACAGTCGGGGGCGCGAAAATCCGTGCGAACGCGTACCGAAAAGAACGTGCGCCGAGGCGTGCGCGCCGGGACGATGGAGACATGTCCGGTCCCTACTTCATCCGCGGCGCGGTCGCGCTTCCCGAAGCCGAGTTGAGCTGGCGGTTCTCCCGTTCCTCCGGGCCCGGCGGCCAGCACGTCAACACCACCGACAGCCAGGTGGAGCTGCGCTTCGACCTGGCCGCCACCGACGCCCTGCCGCCGGTGTGGAAGGAACGCGCGCTGGAGCGGCTCGCCTCCCGGCTGGTGGACGGCGTGCTCACGGTCCGGGCCAGCGACCACCGCTCGCAGTGGCGCAACCGCGAGACGGCCGTGCTGCTGCTCGTCGCCCTGCTGGCCGAGGCGACGGCGCCGCCACCACCCCCGC
>NZ_BAAHCA010001191.1:0-1266 GCF_054776295.1 Streptomyces sparsus | reverse complement strand
CTGCGGGCGGTGCACGCGCTGGTGCACGGCGACGTGGTGGCCGCGGTGGCGGCGAACGCAGCCGTGGTGGTGGCCGCGGCACTGCTGGCGGCCGGCTGGGTGCTGTGGTGCGTCCGGCCGGGCCGGGCGCTGTCCGTTCCGCCCGGTTGGGTGCGGGCCGGAGGAGTGGTGCTGCTGGTGTTCTCGGTGCTGCGCAACCTGCCGTGCGGAACGGCACTGGCACCGTGACGCCCCCGCCGGCGGCGGTTCCGCGCCTCGCGCCGGGGGCTTCCCGCTGGTCGCCGACTCGCGGGGAGCCGCACCGAGCGTAGTCAAATGCCCGGAATGTGAGACCGCGCGGAACCGGATGCGGGGCCTCCGTCCATGGCCGGATACCATCGCAGGACGACAGTGACCATCCGTACCCGGCTGAAAGGGGCTGCTCGCGTGAGTGTGCTCGACGAGATCATCGACGGAGTCCGCGCCGACCTCGCCGAGCGCCAGGAGCGGGTGGGCCTCGACGAGCTCAAGGAGCGCGTCGCCAAGGCCCCGGCAGCCCGGGACGGCGTCGCCGCACTCAAGGGCGACAGCATCAAGGTGATCTGCGAGGTCAAGCGCTCCAGCCCCTCCAAGGGCGCGCTCGCCGCGATCGCCGACCCCGCCGGCCTGGCGGCCGACTACGAGGCGGGCGGCGCGGCGGTCATCTCGGTGCTCACCGAGCAGCGCCGCTTCGGCGGTTCGCTCGCCGACCTGGAAGCCGTCCGCGGACGCGTCGGCATCCCGGTGCTGCGCAAGGACTTCGTCGTCACCGCCTACCAGCTCTGGGAGGCCCGAGCGCACGGAGCCGACCTGGTGCTGCTCATCGTGGCGGCGCTGGAGCAGCCCGCCCTGGTGTCCCTCATCGAGCGGGCCGAGTCGCTCGGCCTCACGCCGCTGGTCGAGGTGCACGACGAGGAAGAGGCCGAACGGGCCGTGGACGCCGGCGCCCGCATCATCGGGGTCAACGCCCGCAACCTCAAGACGCTCGAGGTGGACCGCGGCAACTTCGCCCGGGTCGCCCCGGAGATCCCGGACGGCATCGTCAAGATCGCCGAGTCCGGGGTGCGCGGACCGCACGACCTGATCGCCTACGCCAACGAGGGCGCCGACGCCGTTCTTGTCGGTGAGTCCCTGGTCACCGGACGCGACCCGCGGACGGCCGTCGCCGACCTCGTCGCCGCCGGCGCGCACCCGGCACTGCGGCACGGGCGCTGAGCACCGTGCCCGCCGCCTTCGCCCGACTCGCCC
>NZ_BAAHCA010001190.1:0-1266 GCF_054776295.1 Streptomyces sparsus | reverse complement strand
CGAGCGCTGACCGGCACCGCCAGGGCCGGGTTCGCGCTGCCGCTGGCGGACGACGCCGAGTCGGTCGCCGCGGTGGCCGAGGGCCCGCTGCTGGGTGCCTACGTGTTCCGGGCCTACCGCAGCACGGACAAGGACAAGAGCGGCAAGAAGGACTCCGGCGCCCCGCTGGCGGAGATCGCCCTGCTGGGCGCCAAGCCCCGCGACAAGCAGCACAAGGCAGCCGTGGAGCGGGCGGCGGTGCTCGCCGAGGAGGTCGCGCGGGCCCGCGACCTGATCAACATGCCGCCCAACGACCTGTACCCGCGGACGTTCGCCGAGCAGGCGCAGGCCGCGGGCAAGCAGCACGGCGTCAAGGTCGAGGTGCTCGACGAGAAGGCACTGGCCAAGGGTGGCTACGGCGGCATTCTCGGCGTGGGCCAGGGTTCGCAGAACCCGCCGCGGCTGGTCCGCCTGTCGTACACGCACGCCAAGGCGAAGAAGACGCTCGCGCTGGTCGGCAAGGGCATCACCTACGACTCGGGCGGCATCTCGCTCAAGCCGGCGGGCCACAACGAGACCATGAAGTGCGACATGAGCGGTGCCGCCGCGGTGTTCTCCGCCGTGGTGGCCGCCGCCCGGCTCGGACTGAAGGTCAACGTGACCGGCTGGCTGGCGCTGGCCGAGAACATGCCGTCGGGCAACGCCACCCGCCCCGGTGACGTGCTGAACATGTACAGCGGCAAGACGGTCGAGGTGCTCAACACCGACGCCGAGGGCCGGCTGGTGCTGGCCGACGCGCTGACCCGGGCCTGCGAGGAGTCGCCGGACGCGGTCGTCGACGTGGCGACACTGACCGGCGCCATGGTGCTGGCCCTGGGCAACCGCATGTTCGGCATCATGTCGAACGACGAGGCGTTCCGCGCCGAGGTCCACGAGACCGCGGACGACGCGGGTGAGCAGGCGTGGCAGATGCCGCTGCCGGTGGAGCTGCGCAAGGGCATGGACTCCCCGGTCGCCGACATCGCCAACATGGGTGAGCGCATGGGCGGCGGTCTCGTCGCCGGCCTGTTCCTGAAGGAGTTCGTCTCCGAGGGCACCCCCTGGGCGCACCTGGACATCGCGGGGCCGGCGTTCAACGAGTCCGGCCCGTTCGGCTACACCCCCAAGGGTGGTACCGGTTCCGCCGTGCGCACCCTGGTCCGGCTGGCCGAGCGCACCGCGGACGGCGCCCTCGGCTGAGCACCACCCCGGGCGGCCCGCTCCGAGGAGCCCGCGCTCCTCGCGGTG
>NZ_BAAHCA010001189.1:0-1267 GCF_054776295.1 Streptomyces sparsus | reverse complement strand
GGCCACCGGGCCGCGGTGGCGCCACACCGCCGCGACCGCGAACCCCGCGGCGACGACCGCCGCGCCACCCACCGCGTCCAGCAGGTAGTGGTTGGCCGTGCCCATCACCACGACCGTGGTGAGCAGCGGGTAGAGCGCGGCCAGCAGCCGCAGCCACAGGTTCGGGGTGAGCCGGATGATGACCACCGCCGCCCACAGCGACCAGCCCACGTGCAGCGAGGGCATCGCCGCGTACTGGTTGGAGATGCCGGTGAGCACCCCGAAGTCCGGATCGTCGAAGTCCTGCGGCCCGTGCATGGTGTCGACGTACCCCAGATACGGCATCAGCCGCGGAGGGGCGAGCGGGTAGAGCCAGAAGCCGACCAGCCCGAGCAGCGTCGCGAAGGACAGTGAGGTCCGGGCCCAGCGGTAGGACGCGGGGGCGCGCAGGTAGAGGCCGACCAGCAGCGCCACCGGCACCAGGAAGTGGAAGGCGCCGTAGTAGAAGTTCATGCTGTCGGCCAGCCAGGCCGTCCCGGCCACGGCCTGGTTGATGCCGTGTTCGATGTCGAGACCGACGGCCCGTTCCAGTTCGAGGATCTGCCGGCCGTGCGCCTCCGCCGGCCCGCGCCCGTCGGGAGCCAGCGACCGCACGTAGGAGTAGGCGAAGTACCCGACCCGTATCAGCAGCAGTTCCAGCATCAGGTTGGGGCGGCTCAGCACCCCGGACGGTTCCGGCCGTGCCCACGCGTCGGAGCGGCGGGAGAGGAACGGCAGCACACAGGCCGCCAGCAGTGCGGCGAGCAGCGGCGCGTTCTCCCCGAGCGGCGCCAGCCAGGCGATCTTCGGCACCAGTGCGTCGGCGTTCAACGTCATCACCAGCACCAGGAAGACCGGCCACACGTAGCGGTCCCCGCGGCGGCGGCCCACCCGGCCCACGGCCGCCAGCAGGATCCACAGCTGCTGGTGCTGCCAGGCGACCGGCGCGACGGCGACCGCGACACAGCCCGTCACGGCGGCACCCAGCAGGAGCTGGCCGTCGCGCACGTACTCGGCCGCGCGGCGCAGACCGACCACGGCGACTGCGAGGGCCAGCACGGCGAACACCACGATCTCCACCGGACCGGACAGTCCCAGGCGCAGCAGCAGGCCGTGCAGCGACTGGTTGGACAGGCCGTCGGAGGCTCCGCCCAGGCCGGCCCCCGCCACGTGGTGCACCCAGTACGTCCACGAGTCGGCCGGCGTCGCGGCCCACGCGAACAGCGTGCACGCCGCGAAGCCGGCGCCC
>NZ_BAAHCA010001188.1:0-1270 GCF_054776295.1 Streptomyces sparsus | reverse complement strand
TACCGGCTGTCGGGCCGGGTGGCGGCGCCCGACAGCGACAGCATCGAGACGGCGCGGAGTTCGCGGCCGGTGGCGCCGGGCGTGCACCTGACGTCCTACGAACGGCTGCGGGCGGACTCGTGGCTGCGCGTCGCGGAGCTGGACGTGGACCTCCACGGCAGCGGGGTGCGAGCCGACTACCTCTCTTCGGGCCGGGTCACCGACCGGCGCCCGCTGTCGGCCCTGGCCGCCGCACACGACCCGGGCACGGCACGGCGCACGGTCGCCGCGGTCAACGCCGACTTCTTCGACATCCAGCAGACGGGAGCGCCGCAGGGCCCCGGCATCAAGGACGGGGCCCTCACCCACTCCCCTGCCCAGGGTGCGGGCCGCGCCGCCGGTATCGGACCGGAAGGCGCCGGTCGCATCCTGGAGTTGTACTTCGAGGGCACGCTGCGACTCCCGTCGGGCCCGCACCCGTTGGCCGCGCACAACGCCGCCGACGTCCCGCCCGGCGGCATCGGCCTCTACACCCCGGCCTGGGGTGAGGCGGACCGCGCGCTGACGGTGGACACGGCGACACCCGTCGCCGAGGTGGTGGTGAGCGGCGGCAGGGTCCGTTCCGTCACGGACGCGGTGGGAACCGGCCCGATCGCGGAGCACACCGCCGTCCTGGTGGCCCGGGAGGAGGGCGCAGCGCTGCTCGCCGCGCTCCGGCCCGGTGACCCGGTGTCCTGGGAGTACCGTCCCGTCACCGACGGCGGACCGGTGCCGCAGACCGCGGTCGGCGGCCGGGAGCTGCTCGTCGTCGACGGAGTGGCACAGCGGCACAGCAGCGGCGACGGCGCCTCCGCGCCGCGCACCGCCGTCGGGTTCTCCCGGGACGGGCGCAGGATGCACGTCGTGACCGTGGACGGCAGGCAGGCCGGCAGCGGCGGGGCGACACTGACCGAGCTGGGTCGGATGATGAGGCGGGCCGGGGCGTACAACGCGCTGAACCTGGACGGCGGCGGCACGTCCACCCTGGTCGCCCGGGAGCCGGGGGGCGAGGTGCTCCACGTGGTGAACAACCCCTCGGACGGCGGCGAACGGCCGGTGCCCAACGGCCTGGCCTTCACCGTCCCCACGGGCAGCGGGCAGGTACGGGGCTTCCACGTGCGCACGACGACGTCCGCCGCGCACGCGCCGGGTGTCGAGCCGGCCGGGGGCGGCCGTCCCGAGCGGGTCTTTCCCGGGCTGACCCGCAGCCTGACCGCCACCGGCCACGACGAGACGTTCGGGCCTGCCGGGG
>NZ_BAAHCA010001187.1:0-1270 GCF_054776295.1 Streptomyces sparsus | reverse complement strand
CGCACTGGTGGTGTCCGGCGGTCCGGACGTCGAGCCTTCACGCTACGGCGCCGAGCCCGGTCCGCACACCGGTCCGCCGGCGCGGGAACGCGACCGGTGGGAGCTGGCGCTGATCGACGCCGCGCTGGCGGCCGGGGTACCGCTGCTCGGTGTCTGCCGCGGCATGCAGCTGCTCAACGTGGCGCTGGGCGGCACCCTCGTCCAGCACGTACCCGGGCACGGCGGTGGTCCGGGGCGGTTCGCGGCGCACCGGGTGGAGGTGGTCGAGGGCAGCACGCTCGGCCGGGTGCTCGACGGCCGGGTGAGCGTGCCCACGTACCACCACCAGGCCGTGGACCGGCTGGGGCGCGGGCTGAGCGTGTGCGCCTACGCGGAGGACGGCACGGTCGAAGCGGTCGAACTGACCGGTGGTGACTCCTTCGCACTGGGTGTGCAGTGGCACCCGGAGGCCGGTGACGACCTGCGGGTCATGGCCGCGCTGCTCGCAGCGCGGCGCCCAGCACGGCCGGCGCCCGTACCAACGACGGGCCGTACCAGGTCAGGTACCGCCCGCTGACCAGGGCGCAGGGCAGCCCGGGAAACGCCTCCGGGCCGTCCTCGGCGGTGAAGCGGTACGGCTCGTCGGGCAGCACGACCAGTTCCGCTCCGCAGTCGTTCAGCTCGGTGAGCGGCAGGGCCGGATAGCGGTCCGGGTGGTCGCGCTGGACGTTGCGCACCCCGAGCCGGGCCAGCACGTCGCCGGCGAAGGTGTCGCGCCCCAGCACCATCCACGGCCGGCGCCACACGGGGACGACGGCCGGCACCTCACCGGTGGGCGTCACGTCCTGCCAGGCGGACGCGGCCTCGTCCAGCCAGCGCGGCACGGGCAGGCCGCACCCGCGGGTCAGCACCCGCCGCAGCTCGGCGAGGCCCTGGTCGAGCGTGCGCACCTCGGTGACCAGCACCTCCAGGCCGGCGGCCCGCAGTGCCGCCAGGTCGGCGGGCCGGTTCTCCTCCTCGTTGGCGAGCACCACGTCGGGGGCGAGCGCGACGACGCGCTCCACGTCCGGGTTCTTGGTGCCGCGGACCCGCACGACGTCCAGGTCCGTCGGGTGGCTGCACCAGTCGGTGGCGCCCACCAGCATGGCCGGCGCGGTCACGGCGACGGCCTCGGTGAGCGACGGGACGAGGGAGACTACCCGGCGTGTCCGGCTCACCGGCCGGGCTCCGGGTGCGGTGCGCGCGACCCGGTGCCCGCCGGCCCGGGTCGTCCCCCGGCCGGCGGGAGCAC
>NZ_BAAHCA010001186.1:0-1273 GCF_054776295.1 Streptomyces sparsus | reverse complement strand
CCTGTCGCGGCGCGTACGGCGACGGCAGCGGTGCCGAGCCGGCCGCCGTCGCGCAGCACGACGTCGATGCGGTCGCCGCCGAGACCGGCCTTGAGCGCGTAGGGGGTGCCGTCGGCGATGTTGCGGCCGTGGTCGACGACGGTGACGTGGTCGGCGAGTTGGTCGGCCTCCTCCAGGTACTGGGTGGTGAGCAGGACGGTGGTGCCGCCGCCGACGAGGGAGCGGATCGCGTTCCACACCTCGGCGCGTCCGCGGGGGTCGAGTCCGGTGGTGGGCTCGTCGAGGAACAGCACCTCGGGTGCCGTGACGAGGGACGCGGCCAGGTCGAGGCGGCGCCGCATGCCGCCGCTGTACGCGGAGACCGGCAGGGAGCCGGTGTCGGTGAGGGCGAACCGCTCCAGCAGTTCGCCGGCGAGCCGGGCGGCGGTGCGGCGGCCCAGGTGGTGCAGGCGGGCGAAGAGTTCCAGGTTCTGCCGGCCGCCGAGTTCCTCGTCCACCGCCGCGTGCTGGCCGACGAGTCCGATCCGGCAGCGCACCTCGTCCGGTTGGCGGAGCACGTCGAAGCCCGCCACCCGGGCCGTGCCGGCGGTCGGGCGCAGCAGGGTGGTGAGCACCCGTACCGCGGTGGTCTTGCCGGCGCCGTTGGGGCCGAGCACGCCGTGCACGCTGCCCCGGCGCACTTCGAGGTCGAGCCCGTCGAGGGCGCGTTTGTCGCCGTAGTCCCTGCGCAGGTCCTCCACCGTGATCACCGCTTCGGCAGGGCCGGCGCCGGGTGTGCCGTCTGTTCGCAATCCACTCACTCCCCTCACGTAGTCAAAGTTGACTACGACGCCGGAGGGTATGCCCCGCCGACCCACTAGTCAAACTTGATGACTTGGGAGCGCCGCACCGTCGTCCGCATCGCAGAACCGGGTACCGGAACCCGGGCCGGGCGTGCGAGGCTGCGGGCATGCTGGGGATAACCGACCTGCCCACCTACCTGGTGGGGCTCGCGCTGATCATTCTGCTGCCCGGGCCGAACTCGCTGTACGTGGTCTCCGTCGCCGCGAGACGCGGGGTCCGCGCCGGCTACCGTGCCGCAGGCGGCGTGCTCTGCGGGGACACGGTGCTGATGGCCCTCTCGGCCGGCGGCGTCGCCTCGCTGCTCCAGGCCAGCCCGGTCGCGTTCTCGGTCGTCAGGTTCGCCGGCGCCGGTTACCTGACCTGGCTGGCGGTGGGCCTGCTGCGGGCCGCCTGGCAGCTCTGGCGCCGCCGACGGGAACACTTCGCAGCC
>NZ_BAAHCA010001185.1:0-1275 GCF_054776295.1 Streptomyces sparsus | reverse complement strand
CGACGGCCTCGCCGGGCCCGGCGAGGCCGAGTCCCGGGGGCGCCGACCGCCCGGAGAGATCCCGTCGTGATTTTCCTGTGTTAGCGCCCGGACCCTGGGCAGGAGGACGTCAACGGTCGCGCACGGCGGGTGACGCACGCCACAGACAGAAACCGCCGGAGGGAACCGATTAGTCGGCAGGTTCCCGGGTACACGCTTTCCGTCCGACAACTGTCCTGGGAGGGCTTCGTGAACGTCACCGAATCCACCGGCCTGCGCTCGGCGCACGCGACGGAAACGGCTGAGGTCCCCGCAACGGACCTCCCGCACGAAGAGGAAGCCGTCGCAGAGCTCCCGCTGGTGGTCGAAACCCAGCGGGTCGCGCCGAAGGACGCCCGGGAGATGTCCCGGCTGTTCCTCGCCCGGCTGCAGACGCTGGAAGAGGGCACCGCGGAGTACCAGTACGCCCGCAACACCCTGATCGAGATCAACCTCACCCTGGTCCGCTACGCCGCGCGCAAGTTCCGCAACCGGACGGGTGACACCGAGGACATCGTGCAGGTCGGCACGATCGGCCTGATCAAGGCCATCGACCGCTTCGACCCGTCCCGCGAGGTGGAGTTCACCACCTTCGCCGTGCCCTACATCATGGGCGAGATCAAGCGGTTCTTCCGGGACACCAGCTGGTCGGTGCGGGTCCCGCGGCGTCTCCAGGAGCTGCGCATAGACCTCGCGAAGGCGCAGGACGACATGTCGCAGCGGCTCGGCCGGGCGCCGACGACCGCCGAGCTGGCGGAGCGGCTGAACCTGGAGGAGGACGAGATCATCGAGGGTCTCGTCGCGAGCAACGGCTACACCGCCGGTTCCCTGGACACCGCGCCGGACGAGGGCGGCGACGGCAGCGCCGGCCCGACCGTCGCCGACCGGCTCGGCGAGATCGACCCGGCCCTGGAGTGCGTCGAGAACCTGCACGCCCTCCAGCCGCTCATCGCACAGCTCGACGCCCGGGAGCAGCAGATCCTGGAGATGCGTTTCGGCTCCGAGATGACCCAGTCGCAGATCGGGGAGGAACTGGGACTCTCGCAGATGCACATCTCCCGGCTCCTGACCCGCACCCTCACCAAGCTCCGCAAGGGCATGCTCACCGAACGCTGAGCACCGCCCCGCCGACCCGCGCCCCGGGATACGAACGCCGGGAGCGCGGGAAAACCGTCGCACGCCGAACGTCACACAGCACGCTGAACCCTCACGCCGCAGCCGCGAGCCACTCGCGGTACGCGGCAGTCCGCCGCCCCC
>NZ_BAAHCA010001184.1:0-1276 GCF_054776295.1 Streptomyces sparsus | reverse complement strand
TCCGAGCGCCCAGCCGACGGTGTCCGGGTCGAGGCGGAGGTCCAGGCGCCGGGCGATCGGCGGGGCGTCCGCGGCGCCGCCGGGAGCGTCCGACGTGCCGAGGCACTGCTCGACCGGGGGCATCGCGGGCGGCTTGGCCGCGGTGCGGATGTCGTCGGTGAGCGCGTCCAGGTCGCCGTAGGTGGCGAGCACCCGGATGCGTTCCGTCTCGGTGCCGTCCTCGGTGAGCTGGAAGAGGCCGGCCGAACCGGTGGACAGAGTGCGTCCTCGGCTGGCCGTGTCGGTGCGGATGACGGCCGGGCCCGGGCGGCTGGCGGAGAGGTAGTGCGCGGTGACCGTGAAGGGGTCGTCGTGCTTCAGCGCGTCACCGAGCGCCCGGCCCAGCACGGCGAGCAGGTAGCCGCCGTTGAGCGCGCCGCCGATCGACCAGCCGTCCGGCAGGTTGATGTCGTACACGCCCGGCTCTCGCCGCCGGACCTCGGTGTCCCGGTCGAACTCGCTGTTCCCGATGCTTGCCTCGCTCATGAGCAGAACGGTACAGCGTTCGGTTACTCACCGGTAGGGTAGGGCCTCGCCTGCGACGGTGACATGATCCCTGCATGCTCCACGTGCTCTATCTGGTGGGTGTCTCCGCCTTCGCGGCCAGCGGCGTGCTGGCCGCCCACCGCGCCAACATGGACCCGTTCGGCGGCCTGGTGCTGGCGTTCGCCGCGGCGGTGTCCGGAGGCACCCTGCGCGACGTGATCCTCGACCGCGACCCGCTCTACTGGACGCAGGACTGGGTGCTGCTGACCGTCGTGGGCAGCGTGGGCATCCTCACCATGGCCTACCTGCGCTTCTGGAGCCTCCCGCACCGCTCACTGCTGCTGGTGGACGCGGTCGGGCTGGCCGTGGTCACCGTGATCGGCGCCCGCGCCGCCATCGACTCGGAGGTGACACCGCTGGCCGTGCTGATCCTCGCGGTGCTGACCGGGGTGACAGGTGAGGTGGTGCGCGACATTCTCTGCGGCGAGTTCCCGCCGCTGCTGCTGCGCGAGGACGTGTACGCCACGGCGGCGTTCGCCGGCGCCCTCTGCTACCTGGTGCTGGACTGGCTGGAGGTAGACCAGAACCCGGCGACGGTGGTCTCGGCCGGGCTGGTCTTCGCGCTGCGGCTGGCGGCGATGTTCCTCGGCCTGCACCTGCCGCGCCCGCACCGCGCCGACCCCGACGCCTGACCGCCCCACCGCGGATGCGGGTGGGCGGGCCGACCGGCCCGCCCGCCCGGGGCTCACCG
>NZ_BAAHCA010001183.1:0-1277 GCF_054776295.1 Streptomyces sparsus | reverse complement strand
CCGCGGCGCAGGCCTGCTGGATCAGGCGCGGAAGGGTGCGGTGCGGGCCATCGAGCACCGTGCCCAGCAGACGGTGCGCGCTGCGGCGCCGGGCCAGCGGGGCGGCACGGTAGACGGCGCGGCGCAGCAGCGGGTGGGTGAAGGAGACCCGGCC
The DNA here is from genome assembly GCF_054776295.1 of Streptomyces sparsus. NCBI lineage: Bacteria > Bacillati > Actinomycetota > Actinomycetes > Kitasatosporales > Streptomycetaceae > Streptomyces > Streptomyces sparsus. The sequence goes on along the minus strand of NZ_BAAHCA010001183.1, from coordinate 1,123 downwards.
GGCGTGGACGTGCACGATACCGGCGGCTTCGGCGGAGCTCAGCTGTGCGTCGTCGATGCCGACCTGTCGTCCGGCCCGCGCCAGCAGGTCCAGGCCCGTGCCGGCGGTGTCCGTCTCGTGTTCGCCGGCTGCCGCGGCGAGCAGCAGCAGCTCGCGGGTGTCGGGCGGCAGAGCGGCGAGGGCGGCGGCGTAGGCGTCCAGTACGGCTTCGCCGCCCGGCAGGGGCTGCGGCAGCGGAGCACGTCCGGCACGCTGGTCGGGCGTGAGCTGATCGGTCAGTGCGGCGAGCAGTGCGGGGTTGCCGGCGGCCTCCCGCAGCAGTTCGGCCCGCACGCCCGGGTCCAGGGGGCCGGGGACGAGCCGGTCCAGCATGGTGCCGGCGGCGGTGTCGTCGAGAGCGGTCAGGCCCAGGGTGGGCAGTCCGAGCACGGCGCGGACGTCCCGGCCGTGCCGGACCGCGGTGAGCAGCAGGGCCAGGGGGCGGTCGGCGGGCAGCCGGTGGGCGGCGAAGAGCAGTGCGGCCCGCGACTGCGCGTCCCAGGCGTGCACGTCGTCCACGCAGACGAGCAGGGGACCTGCGGCGGTGAGGGTGCGCAGCAGGTCCAGCAGTGCGGCGGGCGCCATGGCGCTGCTCAGTACGTCGTCCGGTGCGGCCGGCAGCGGCGCCGCGGCGGAGCAGAGCAGGGCGTGCAGTCCGCTGTAGGGCAGTCCCTGCTCGGTGGGGACCGCGGTGGTGTGCAGGACGCGGTCCGCCGGGTGCCGGGCGAGGACGTGGCGCAGCAGGGCGGTACGGCCGAGGCCTGGCGGGGCGGCCAGCAGCAGCGTGCCGCTGCGTCCGGTGTTCACCTGTGTCAACAGCATGCGCAGGACGGCCAGTTCCCGGTTGCGGCCGTACAGCCGGGCCAGCTTGTCCCCGGTCGTCGTGGGGGTCATTCCCTCCACGTTACGACTGGGTAACCATGGGTGGAAGCCCGCCGTCCGACGGTGCCTGCCGCGGGCACCGGGTGCTGGGCGCCGTCCCATCGCGTCCGACGGCCGTCTGTGCACGGGCACAGTGCCCGGCGGCCCGGCGGGCACTGTCCGCCCGGTGGAGGGGCGGCCGGCGGGCGGGACGGGCCGGAGG
>NZ_BAAHCA010001182.1:0-1284 GCF_054776295.1 Streptomyces sparsus | reverse complement strand
GCCGGGCGGGCTGCGGACCGGGCGGTGTCCCGGCTCCGCGGGCGCACCGGCGGAGGGCGGCCGGGCCCGGCGGGAAACCCGGATGCGACGGGTGTCCGAGCCGTCCTACGCTGCGAGGGTGGCGCTCTCCCTCCGTACCCTCAGTGACCCCTCCGACCTGCACGGCTGGCTCAGTGCGGTGGCCACCGGCTTCCTGCGCGCCGGCGAGGTGACGGCGGAGGAGGTCGCTTTCCGCCGCGACGGCATCGACCTCACCCGCACGACGGGCGCCTACGACGGCGAGCGGTGCGTGGCCACCTTCCGCACCTTCGCCCAGCAGCTCACCCTGCCCGGCGGGGCGACCGTGCCCAGTACCGCCGTCACCAACGTCACCGTCTCGGCGACGCACCGGCGGCGCGGCCTGCTGACGCGGATGATGGACTCCGGTCTCCGCGAGGCGAAGGAACGCGGTGACGTGTGCGCCTCGCTGATCACCGCCGAGTACCCGATCTACGGCCGGTACGGCTTCGGCCCGGCCGCCTGGACGGCCGACTTCGAGGTGGACCTGCCGCGTGCCGGCCTGGATCCGCGCCGGCCGGCGGACACCGCGGGCGGACGGGTGGAGCTGGTCTCCGCCGAGGAACTGCGCGCGACGGGGCCCGAGGTGCACGAGCGCTTCCGCACGCTGCCGCACAGCGCCGGCGCGGTGGACCGCGGCGAGCGCTGGTGGCGGGTGGCCACCGGTGTGCTGAGCAATCCGGCCGAGCCGTCGTCCCCCCGCTTCCACGCGGTGTACCGGGAGGCGGGCGGGACGGCGCAGGGCGTCGTCACCTACAGCGTCGACGACCGGTGGGAGGCGAAACTTCCGCAGGTCACGGCGGCCGTGAAGTCGCTCATCGCCGTCACACCCGCCGCCGAACGGGCGCTGTGGCACTACCTGATGGCCGTCGACTGGGTGACCACGCTGCGTGCGGCGAACCGTCCGCCCGACGACGTACTGCCGCTGCTGCTGCCCGACCCCCGCGCCGCGCGCCTCACCACCCACGCCGACTTCCTGTGGGTACGTCCGCTGGACGTGCCCGCGCTGCTGGAGAGCCGCGGCTACGCCACCTCCGGCGGCCTGGTACTGGAGGTGCACGACCGGGACGGGCCGGCCGGCGGGCGGTTCGCGCTGGACGCCGGCCCGGACGGTGCGCGCTGCACCGCCACCAACCGTTCCGCCGACCTCTCCATGGACGTGTCGGAACTGGGCACGCTCTGCCTCGGTGACGAGTCGGCGACCCGCCTCGCGGTGCTCGGCCGCGT
>NZ_BAAHCA010001181.1:0-1285 GCF_054776295.1 Streptomyces sparsus | reverse complement strand
AGCAGCCGGAGCCCGTCCCGGCCCGCCCGGCCGCGGCGTCCCCGGCTTCCGGGCCGACCGCGGCGGGCAGGGTGCGCATGGGCGAACGGGCGGGCCGGTGGGTGCTGCTGACCACCGTGCTGGGCTCCGGCATGGCCATGCTGGACAGCACGGTGATCAACGTCGCGCTCCCCCGCATCGGGGCGGACCTCGACGCGGACCTGGCGGTGCTCCAGTGGACGGTCAACGCCTACCTGCTGACGCTCGCCGGGCTCATCCTGCTGGGCGGTGCGCTCGGTGACCGGTACGGGCGGCGCCGGGTCTTCGTGGTCGGCGTCCTCTGGTTCGCGCTGGCGTCGCTGCTGTGCGGCGTCGCCTGGAACGCGGGGGTGCTGGTGGGTGCCCGGGCGCTGCAAGGGGTCGGCGGGGCCCTGCTGACCCCGGGTTCACTCGCGCTGATCCAGGCGTCGTTCCGGGCGGAGGACCGGGCCAGGGCGGTCGGCGCCTGGTCGGGGCTGGGCGGGGTGGCCGCCGCCGTCGGCCCGTTCCTCGGTGGCTGGCTGGTGGACGGCGCCGGGTGGCGCTGGGTCTTCCTGCTGAACGTGCCGCTCGCCCTGGTGTGCGTGCCGGTGGCGCTGCGCCACGTGCCGGAGAGCCGCGACCCCGCCGCGAGCGGGCGTTTCGACATCGCCGGGGCGGTGCTGGCGGCGCTCGCGCTCGGCGGCGTCACCTACGCGCTGATCGCCGCCCCCGAACAGGGACCGTCCGTCACCGTGCTGGGCTGTGCCGCGGCGGGCGTGCTGCTCGGGGCGGTGTTCGTGCGGGTGGAGCGGCGCCGGGCCTCACCGATGCTGCCGCCGCAGATCTTCGCCTCCCGGCAGTTCACCGCGGTGAACGCGGTCACCTGGTGCGTGTACGCGGCGTTCGGCGGGTTCTTCTTCCTGTCCGTGGTGCACCTCCAGGTGGTGGTGGGCTACTCCGCGCTGGAGGCCGGCACCGCTCTGCTGCCGACCACCGTGCTGATGCTCACGCTGTCCGCGAGGTCCGGGGCGCTGGGTCTGCGCACCGGCCCGCGACTGCCGCTCACGGTCGGACCGCTGCTGTGTGCGGCGGGCATGCTGCTGATGCTGCGGGTCGGCCCGGGCGCGTCCTACGGGCGTGACGTGCTGCCCGCGCTGGTGGTGCTGGGCCTGGGCCTGGTGCTGCTGATCGCGCCGCTCACCGCGACGGTGCTGGCTTCCGTCCCGGTCGCCCGGGCCGGGCTGGCCACCGGCGTCAACAACGCCGTGGCCCGTGCCGCCGGCCT
>NZ_BAAHCA010001180.1:0-1290 GCF_054776295.1 Streptomyces sparsus | reverse complement strand
CGGCTCCGGCTCGGGCCGGGCCGCCGCCGGTGGGGCGTCGTCGGCGGGCGTCGCCGGTGGGGCGGGGGAAAGGGCCCAGGGGGCGCTCAGACGGTGAGCACGACCTTGCCGAACAGCTCGCCGGAAGCCATCTTGGCGAAGCCCTCCCGGGCCCGGTCCAGCGGCAGCGTCGAGTCGATGACCGGGCGGATGCCCTTCGCCGCGCAGAAGTTCAGCAACCCGGCCAGTTCGTCCTTGTCGCCCATCGTCGAACCGACGACCTTCAGCTCCAGGAAGAAGATGCGGTTCAGCTCGGCGGTCGGCGGGTTCGGGCCGCTGGTCGCGCCGGAGATGACGAGCGTGCCCCCGGGCTTGAGCGACTTCACCGAGTGCGCCCAGGTAGCCGCGCCGACCGTCTCGATGACGGCGTCCACCCGCTGCGGCAGCCTCGCGCCGCTCTCGAAAGCGGCCTCCGCGCCGAGTTCGCAGGCTCGGGTCCGCTTCGCCTCGTCCCGGCTGGTGGCGAAGACCCGCAGGCCGGCCGCCGCCCCCAGCACGATCGCGGCGGTGGCGACGCCGCCGCCCGCACCCTGGACCAGCACGCTGTCGCCGGGGCGCACCCCGGCGTTGGTGAAGAGCATCCGGTAGGCGGTGAGCCACGCCGTCGGCAGGCACGCGGCCTCCGCGAAGGACAGCTCCTTCGGCTTGGGCAGTACGTTCCACTGCGGCACGGCGACCCGCTCGGCGAACGTGCCCTGGTACTTCTCGGTGAGGATCGAACGCGGCTCGCGGGGCCCGACCCCGTGCCCGGTCTGACCGATCACCGAGTGCAGCACGACCTCGTTGCCGTCGGCGTCGACCCCGGCCGCGTCGCAGCCGAGGATCATCGGCAGCGACTCCTCTCCCAGGCCGACGCCGCGCAGCGACCACAGGTCGTGGTGGTTGAGCGAGGCGGCCTTCACGTCCACGGTGGTCCAGCCCGGCGGAACGTCCGGCTCCGGCCGCTCTCCCAGCTCCAGTCCGTTCAGCGGCTCTTCCCGGTCGATGCGGGCGGCGTAGGCAGCAAACATGATCCTCAAGCTACGCCGCCCGCTCCCGTGACGGAACCAGGCACCTGTGTGACACGCGCCGCGCCCCGCACGTCAACCGGGGTGCACGGGCCGCCGCCCCGCGGCTCCCGACACAGGCCCCGGGCCCGTCGCGGGCACGTCTTCGGCCAGCCGGCTCGGCCCCCTGGCCACCGGATGGGTCACCGACTCGACGCCGGGCTCCGCGGGCTCAGTGCCGTCGGTACTGGGCCGGCGGGCCGAC
>NZ_BAAHCA010001179.1:0-1291 GCF_054776295.1 Streptomyces sparsus | reverse complement strand
GGCCCGCCCCGCTGCCGACGGCGGCCTGCTGGTGACGCTCGCCGCACTCGACCGGGCGCGCCTCGCGGAGCAGGAGCAGGCGCTGGTCCGCGAACTGTTCGACCAGTCCCACGTCGGCTTCGCCATCCACGACGGCGAGCTGCGCACCGTGCGACGCAACCACTCGCCCGGGCCGCTCGTCGCCGAGGACCGGGAAGCCCTGCTGGCCCGGCTGCGGACGGTCGTCGAGACCGGTGAGCGGCTCACCGGCTGGGAACACCCCGCGCGCCCGCTCGAGGACCCCCGGTCCGACCGGGTCGTCTCACTGGCGGCGTACCCGCTCAGCGACGCGGCCGGACGCGTCATCGGCGTGGCGAGCATGTGCAACGACGTCACCGAGCAGCTCGCCGCCCGGCGGCGGCTCGCGCTGCTGCACGCCGCGTCCGAACGCATCGGGCGCAGCCTGAACGTCACCAGCAACGCCGGGGAACTCACCCGCGTACTGGTGTCGGGCCTCGCCGACCTGGCCGCCGTCGACCTCACCGAGACCGTCGTCGTCGGTGAGGAACCCGGTGACTTCCGCACCGGAGCCCTCCTCCAGCGGGTCGCCGCCGCGACCGTCGAGGGCCCCTGGCCCAAGGAGCTGTACGCCGTGGGGGAGACGTTCCGCCTCGAGGACGTCGAGAGCGACCGGCTGCGTCGCGGCACCCCGGTGTTCACCTCCGACCTGGCGGGGCTGCGGGCACGGCTGGGCGGTGACCGGCGGCGGACCCGCCTGGTCCTGGCGGACGCGGCCACCTCCCTGCTGGTGGTGCCGCTGCGGGCCCGTGGCCTGGTGCTCGGCGCGGTCGCCCTGTGGCGCACCGGCCCGCACGCCGGGTTCACCGCACAGGACGCCGCGCTCGCCGAGGAGATCTGCTCCCGCGCCGCGCTCAGCGTGGACAACGCGCGCCGATACACCCGCGAACACCGCTCGGTCGAAGCCCTCCAGCGCAGCCTGCTGCCGCAGCACGTCGTGGAGACCAGCGCCGCCGACACGGCCGGCATCTACGTGCCGGCGGGCACCGCCGCCGGCACCGGCGGCACCTGGTACGACGTCATCGCGCTGTCCTCCGCGCAGGTCGCCTTCGTGGTCGGCGACGTGGCCGGGCACGGCCTGGACGCCACCGCCACCATGGGCCGCCTGCGCACCGCGGTGCAGACCCTCGCCGACCTCGACCTGCCGCCGGAGGAACTGCTCACCCACCTCGACGACCTCGCCGTGCGCCTCGCCGACTCCGGCGGCGGCACCACGGCCCGACCGGCCGCCGGC
>NZ_BAAHCA010001178.1:0-1291 GCF_054776295.1 Streptomyces sparsus | reverse complement strand
CGTCGGGGCCGCGCCGGCTGGCGATCAGCAGGTGGCGCACTCCGCGTTCGGCGACCAGGTGCCGGGCGGTCAGCCGGCCCAGACCGCCGGTGCCGCCGGTGAGCAGGACCGTGCCCTCGGGATCGGGCGCGGCGGGCACGGTGAGGACGACCTTGCCCACGTGCTGGGCCTGGCTGAGGAAACGGAACGCCTCGGGGGCGCGGCGCACGTCCCACACCGCCATCGGCAGCGGGCGCAGCACGCCGCGGTCGAACAGCTCCGTCAGCTCGGCGAGCATCTCGCCGACGCGGTCGGGACCGGCCTCCACGAGGTCGAAGGCCCGGTAGGCGACACCGGTGTGGTCGGCGGCCACCTGCCGCGGATCGCGGACGTCGGTCTTGCCCATCTCCAGGAAGCGTCCGCCGCGGGGCAGCAGGCGCAGTGAGGCGTCGACGAACTCCCGGGCGAGGGAGTCCAGTACGAGGTCGACTCCCCGCCCTCCGGTGGCTTCCAGGAACTGCTGCTCGAACGACAGGTCGCGGGAGGAGGCGAGGTGCGCCTCGTCCAGTCCGGCGGCGCGTACCGCGTGCCACTTGGCGGGGGACGCGGTGCCGTAGACCTCGGCGCCCAGGTGCCGGGCGAGTTGCACGGCGGCCGAGCCGACTCCGCCCGCCGCGGCGTGCACCAGCACGGTCTCGGCGGCGCGCAGACCGCCGAGGTCGACCAGGGCGTAGTGGGCGGTCAGGTAGGCGATCGGCACGGTGGCCGCCTCGGCGAAGCTCCAGCCCTTGGGGATGGGGGCGACAAGGCGCTCGTCGGCGACGGCGACGGGGCCGAAGGCGCCCGCGAACATGCCCATGACGCGGTCGCCGGGTGCGGTTCCCGTCACCTCGGGGCCGACCTCGGTGACGACGCCGGCGCCCTCCAGTCCGATGGCGGTGGCGTCGCCGGGGTACATGCCGAGCGTGGTGAGCACGTCGCGGAAGTTGACGCCCGCGGCACGCACCGAGATCCGCACCTCGCGGGCGCCGAGCGGCGCGGTGGCCTCCGGGCACGGTGCCAGGCGCAGGGCCTCCAGGGTGCCCGTGCCTTCGAGGCCGAGCCGCCAGGCGGTTGTGTCGGCGGGCGGCACGAGTGTCCCTTCGGTGCCGAGCGGCACCAGGCGCGGCACGGTCACGGTCCCGTCGCGCAGGGCGAGTTCGAAGGCGTCCGCGCCGAGGGCGGCGGGCAGTTCCGCGGCGGAGGCCGCAGTGCCGTCGGTGTCGGCGAGGACGAAGCGGCCGGGGTTCTCCGAGCGCGCCGAGCGGACCAG
>NZ_BAAHCA010001177.1:0-1296 GCF_054776295.1 Streptomyces sparsus | reverse complement strand
GGAACCGCCGGTTCCGCCGGTCGGGTCAGCCCTGCCAGCCGGCCAGGTGGCGGTCGATCTCACCGCGGAGCGCGGCCTTGCCGGCCTCCGGCAGGAAGCTCACCGCGACCGCGTTCCGGGCCAGCGCGGCGACGCCCGCGGCGTCCAGGTCCAGCAGCCGGGCCGCGACGGCGTACTCGGTGTTGAGGTCGGTGCCGAACATCGGCGGGTCGTCGCTGTTGACGGTGACGGTCACGCCGGCGTCGACCAACTGCCGCAGCGGGTGCTCGTCCAGGGAGGCCACCGCGCGGGTGGCCAGGTTGGACGTCGGGCACACCTCCAGCGGGATGCCGTGCTCGGCGAGGTGGGCGAGCAGCTCGGGGTCGCGCGCCGCACCGATGCCGTGCCCGATGCGCTCGGCGCGCAGCGCGGTCAGCGCGTCCCAGACCGTGCCAGGACCGGTGGTCTCGCCGGCGTGCGGCACACTGTGCAGGCCCTCGGCGAGGGCGCGGTCGAAGTACGGCTTGAACTGCGGCCTGGGCACCCCGATCTCGGGACCGCCGAGACCGAAGGACACCAGCCCTTCGGGGCGCAGCTCGCAGGCGATGCGGGCGGTCTCCTCGGCCGCTTCGAGTCCGGCCTCGCCGGGAATGTCGAAGCACCAGCGCAGCACCACGCCCAGCTCGGCCTCCGCGGCCCGCCGGGCGTCCTCGATGGCCTCGACGAACGCCACGTCCGCGATCCCGCGACGGGTCGAGCTGAACGGCGTCACCGTCAGCTCCGCGTACCGGATGTTCTGCGCGGCCATGTCGCGCGCCACCTCGTAGGTGAGCAGGCGCACGTCCTCCGCGTCCCGGATCAGGTCCACCACGGAGAGGTAGACCTCCACGAAGTGCGCGAAGTCGCGGAAGGTGAAGTAGTCGGCGAGCGCGTCCACATCGGACGGCACGGTCCCGCCGGGGTGCCGTGCGGCGAGTTCGGCGACGATGCGCGGTGAGGCGGAGCCGATGTGGTGGACGTGCAGTTCGGCCTTCGGCAGGCCGGCGATGAACGCGGTGAGGTCATGCGGTGCGGACAACGGGATCCTCCGGTGGCAGGTGGCGCCCGTCATCGTATGCGGGCGCGTCAGGGGGCGCGCATACGATGTGGGCGAACCGGAACCGGGGAGGGGCCCATGGCACAGGAACAGGACCGACCAGCGGAAACGAACCCGTGGGCGCCACCGGGTGAGCAGACGCCGCCCTCCTCGCCCGGGGGTCCGCCGTCCACGCCGCCGTCCGCCGGTGTGCCGCAGTCCGGCCCTGCCCACGCCTGGGA
>NZ_BAAHCA010001176.1:0-1296 GCF_054776295.1 Streptomyces sparsus | reverse complement strand
CGGGGCGGCAGCCGCCCGGTGGGTCAGCGGCGCAGCCAGGGCCACGACTGCGGGCCGGGCCAGCCGTCGACGGCCAGTCCGACACCGTGCTGCCGGTTGATCAGGCGCTGGTAGCCCTTCATGGCGGCCTGCGACTGCGGCCCGAAGTAGCCGTCGATCGCGCCGGTGTAGTAGCCGGAGTCACGCAGCAGGCACTGGGCCTCGATGCCGGCGCTGGTGACCCGGTCGGCGCGGGGAACGGCGGTCAGGCCGCTGTAGTGACCGGCGTACCAGTAGCCGCCGCTCTTGTGGATGCTGCAGCTGTACGCGGCGGCTGCGGACGTCGATCCGGCGGCCGGCGTGCTGGGCGCCGCCGCGGCGGAGGTGGCCAGGCCGCCGATGAGCAGTACGGCCGTGGCCGCGGACACCGTCAGGTGCTTGTGGGTCTTCACGGTGAGATCTCCTCAGGTGACGAAGTGCCAGGTGGGAGGTGCGGGGCAGGCGGGTCGAGCCGGACGGGACCCGCACGAAGGGCAGCGGAAGCGAGCACGGTCGGCCGGGCCCTGAAGCCGCCCTCTTCGCGGGTGCGGGCGTGGTGGCCGCGGTAGAGGCCCACCGTGCTGACGCCCCGGCAGACGTCGGCCGTGGCTCGGACGTGACGACCGGTTCGCATGTCTCCGCCCTCCACGTTGTACTTACTGCTGGACGGCATCAGCCTGGGCGTGGTGGCGCCGCTGCCGCCACCCCCTGGGACAAGCTCCCGGTAGGCTGGGATGCCCCGGGTGCTGACCTGCACAGATGTCACCCGGGAGGGGACGGGGACGGGACGGGGACGGGATGGGGAGGACCATGCAGGTGGGGGAGAAGAGGCATTTCTCATGAGTCACTGGAAAGCGCTTCCGAACGGGCTCGAGCCGCCGGCGCGTCAGTTCGTCACCGAACTGCGCATGCTCAAGGACTCCGGCGGGTTGAGCCTTGCGACGCTCGCCCGTCGCACCAGCTACAGCAAGTCGTCCTGGGAGCGGTATCTCAACGGCAAGAACCTGCCTCCCGCCGAGGCGGTGGTCGAGATCGCCCGTCTCGGCGGCGCGGACATCGACAGGCTGCTGGCGCTGAGATCGCTCGCGGAGGAGTGCTGGCAGGCCGGGCCCGGATCCGCCGCGAACGGTACCGAGCCGACGACGGCGACCACCGGCGGTGACGGCCGTGAGGGTGACGGCGGCAGCGGCGGTGACGGCGTCGGGAGCGCAACGGGCGTCGACGGGTCCGGCGCCGGTGTGCCCGACGCGGAACACCCCGACGCGGAGCGCCCCGACG
>NZ_BAAHCA010001175.1:0-1297 GCF_054776295.1 Streptomyces sparsus | reverse complement strand
CGACGCGGCGCAGGTGTCGCACCGCCGGAACGGCGAGCAGTACGCCGCTGACCAGGACCGCGCAGACCGCACCGGCCAGCAGCACCGGGCGCGCCCCGAAGAGGCCGGCGGCGGGACCGGCCAGTGCCTGGCCGACCGGCATCATCGACAGCGAGCCGGCCACCTCCCAGGCGTGGATGCGACCCAGCACCGGGCCGGGCACCTGCGTCTGCACGCTCGTCGCCCACATCACTCCCCAGAAGCCCAACGCGGCGCCGGAGACCGCGGTGCAGGCGGCGATGACGGGGACGGGCAGGCCCGCTCCGACCGCCGCGGGGAACAGCGCCGCACCGAAGAGGGCGACGGCTCCGGCCCGCAGCGGTCGCAGCGGCCGCAGCCGGAAGGCGAGCAGCGCGCCCAGCGCGGTGCCGCCGCCGAGCGCGGAGTTGACCAGTCCGTAACTGCCGGCGCCGTGCTCGGGGATGAGCTCGATCGCCGTCAGCGGGGTCTGCGGCCCCCACACCGTCACCATCAGCACCATCCACAGCAGGATGACCGCCCACATCCACGTCCGGGCGCGGAACTCCCGCCAGCCCTCCGTCAGATCGGCGAAGTAGCCGCTGCCCGCACGCGGACGCGGGGCCCCGGGCGCCGTCTTCACCCGGTCGGCACCTGGCAGCCGGAGCAGCAGCAGGCACAGCGCGCTGAGCGCGTAGGTGCCGGCGTGTGCCGCGAACACCGCGCCGGCCGAGACGGCGGCGACCAGTAGTCCGGCCGCCGCCGGGCCGGCCAGCAGAGCCAGCGACTCGGCGGTGCGGATCATGGCGTTGGCGCCCTGCACGTCGCGGGCGACGCGGGGCACCATGGCGGCGACGCCCGGTTGGAAGGTCCCCGCCGCGATGCCGTTGACCGCGCCGATCACGCAGATCTGCCACAGCACCACGTGCCCGGTGAGGAAGAGCCCGGCGGCCGTCGCCTGGGTGACGACCCGGACCAGGTCGGCGGCGACCATCAGTCGCCGGGAGTCGGCACGGTCGGAGAAGACGCCGCCGAAGACTACGAAGCCCGCGAAGCACACCGAGTACGAGGCGAGCGCCAGCCCGATGCCACCGGCGCCGAGCCCGTGCGTGATCAGTCCGGCCGACAGGGCCACCGGAAGCATCGCGTCACCCAGCCGGGCCGTCGCACGGGCGGCGAAGAACAGCAGGAAGTCGCGGGAGTTCAGCCGACCCGCCCGCCCGGCGCTGGGAGCGGTGCCGGTGCCGGTGAAGCGGGCGGTGCCGGCGGGGAGGCCGGTCACTCCGCCGGGCGGCGGCGA
>NZ_BAAHCA010001174.1:0-1298 GCF_054776295.1 Streptomyces sparsus | reverse complement strand
GGACGGCCGCTCGGCGGGCACGGCCGAACAGCGCATCGCCCGACTGGAGACGGCCTTCGGGCCGATGGACGACCAGGCCAACCCGCTCGGCAGCAGGGAACTGCTCGCCGCCGACGCCCGCGGCGAGGTACTGCCCGCGGCGGAGGCGGTGCTCGACGAGTGCGGACTCAACGACGAGTTCGTGCCGGCCCCGCACGGCGGCCGGCTCACCCGGCTCGACCTGCTCGGCCGGGTACTGCGCCCGGTCTTCCGCAGGGACGCCTCGACGGGCTTCGGCTACGGCCTGAACTGCTTCTTCGCCACCGTGCCGGTGTGGACCGCCGGCACCACCGGGCAGCAGCGGCAGGCCGCCCGGCTGCTGCTCGACGGCGACCGCGTCGCCGTCGCCCGGCACGAGGTGGCGCACGGCAACGACTTCGTCCGGGACGAGTTCAGCGCCGTCGCCGACGAGCACGGCCACCGGCTCAACGGCAGCAAGGCGGTCATCGCCAACGCCGACCGGGCCGCCGGCCTGGTGGCCTTCGCCCGGACCGCGGACGCGCCCGGCGGACGCAGCCACTCGGTGTTCCTGATCGACCGCCGCGAGCTGCCCCCGGGCCGGCTGCTGAGCACCGGACGCCGCGCCACCACCGGCATGCGCAGCGCCCGTTTCGGCGGCCTGCGTGCGGAGGACTGCCCGCTGCCGGCCGGCGCGCTGATCGGCACGGAAGGCGACGGCTACCAGCTGTCGCTGCGCTCCTCGCTGGTCATCCGAGGACTGATCCCGTCGATCGTGCTGTCCGGCGGCGACACGGCGCTGCGCACCGTGCTGCGGTTCGCCGTCCACCGGCACCACGACGGCCGCCGCCGGCTCGACGTGCAGCACGTGCGCGACGTGCTCGCCGGCGCCTTCCTGGACCTGCTGCTCAGCGACTGCCTGGCGCTGGTCGCCACCCGCGGGCTGCACCTGCTGCCGCGGCAGATGAGCGCCTACGCGGCGGCGGCGGCCTACGTGGCGCCCAAGCTGATCGGCGAGTCGATGGACGAGCTGTCGGCGGTGCTCGGCCAGGAGTCCCTGGCCACCGAGGGCACCTACGGCATGTTCCACAAGCAGCTCCGCGACCTGCCCGTCACCTCGCTCGGCCATGCCGGCAGCGCCGGACGGCAGGTGAGCATCCTGCCGCAGCTGCCGCACTTCGCCCGCACCTCCTGGTTCCGCGCGGAGGCGCCGCCCACCGGCCTGTTCCGGCTGCACGAGCCGCTGCCCCCGCTCGACCTGGCGTCCCCGGCGCTGCTCGGCGACAGCGACCCGCTGAGCG
>NZ_BAAHCA010001173.1:0-1299 GCF_054776295.1 Streptomyces sparsus | reverse complement strand
CCGGCGGGCGACGGGCCGGACCCGGGCGGCCTGCGGGGGATCCCGGCGTTCGGGGGCCGGTGGGTTCCCTGTGCGGGGCCGGGTGCGGGGCCCTGCGGGCTGGGGCAACGGGGTTCGCAGGCCCAGTGCCGCGAGTACGCTCCGTGTGATCCCCGGAACACCTTCCGCCCCTTCGATCCCCAGGTCGGAGCATGCGGTTAGACTGCATACGACATACGTGGATTCCAACCCTGCCTGACGCAGAGCTGGCGCCGTCGCGTGGCTGAACACCCGCCCGCGGCCACTGCGCAAGAGGACAGCTCTCGGTGCTCGTACGGACGCAGCCGTACCGCACTACCAGGCGGCAGAAAGGCCCGGCCGTGGCGTCCAAGCCCGGCTACCGTCTGTTGTTGCGCACCCCTGGTGCCTGGTCGTTCCTGATCCCGGGCTTCCTGGCCCGACAGCCCTTCGCCATGCTGACCATCGGCATCGTGCTGCTGGTCCAGCACACCACCGGCTCGTTCGCGGTGGCCGGAACCGTCTCCGCGGCGACCGGCGTCTCGATGGCACTCTTCGCCCCGCAGGCCGGCAAGCTCGCCGACCGGTTCGGGCAGCGGGCGGTACTGCTGCCCGGCGCGCTGCTGCACGCGGCGGCCGTGGCCGCGCTGATCTGGCTCGCACTGGCCGGGGCCCCGCTGTGGGCCCTGCTGCTGACCGCCCTACCGGCCGGCGCGTCCGTCCCGCAGGTCGGCCCGATGGTCCGCGCCCGCTGGGCGCACAAGCTCAGCGGCAGCCGGCTCATGCCGACCGCCGCCGCCTTCGAGTCGGTCACCGACGAGTTCACCTTCGTCGTCGGACCGGTCCTGGCCACCGCCCTGTGCACCGGAGTGCACCCGGCGGCCGGCCTGGTCGCCGAGGCCCTGCTGACCGTCGTCGGCGGCCTGCTCATCGCCGCTCAGGTCCGCACCGCACCCCCGGCGCACCGCGCCCCCCGGATCGCCGGTCAGCGCCGCGCCTCCGCGATGTCGGTACCGGGCGTGCGGGTGCTCATCGTCGCGTTCCTGGGCATCGGCACCGTCTTCGGCGGCATGCAGGTCTCGTTGACCGCCTTCACCCAGGACATCGGCCAGCCCGGCGCGAACGGCCTGCTCTACGGCATCTTCGCCGGCGGCAACATGCTGGCCGGTGTGGTCTGCGGCGTCGTCGTGTGGCGCTCGCTCCCGCAGCGCCGGCTGCCCGTCGCCTACGGCCTGCTGGCGCTCGCCACCGTGCCGCTCGCCTTCGCCGCCTCCGCCGGCTCCGCCCCGCTCGTCGGCGTGG
>NZ_BAAHCA010001172.1:0-1301 GCF_054776295.1 Streptomyces sparsus | reverse complement strand
CTAACCGCCTGCCGGACGGCGCGGACACCGCGCACACCGCGCTGCGGGTCCTGGCGCACGGGCAGGCGGACGTGGGCACGCTGTGGGTCGCGCTGCCCACCGCCGGGCGGACCGGCGGCTACGTCTTCGACGTGGCCGTCGCCGAGGGCCGTCGCGGTCAGGGGCACGGGCGCGTGCTCATGGGGGTGGCCGAGCGGGAGTGCCTCGCCGCCGGCGCCCGGCAGATCGGGCTCAACGTGTTCGCCGGCAACACCGCCGCGCTTCGCCTCTACACCTCACTCGGCTACCGCACCCGGGCACGTCACCTGTGCAAATCGCTGTGAGGCGGGATCAGTTCCCGGCCAGCAGCCGGTCGGTGATCTCCTCGACGCGCCGGCGCAGTCCCTCCTGGCTCCGGGAGCCGTCCAGCAGTTCCCCGCCGATGACGTACGAGGGGGTGCCGCGTACACCCAGCGCCTGCCCCTCGGCCTGGTCCGCGTCCACGGCCAGCAGGTGGCGGCCGTCGATCAGCGCGGTCTCCACCTCGCCCGCGTCCAGCCCGAGCTTCTCCGCGACCTCCACGAGCACCGCCTCCCCGCGGCTGCCCAGGTCCGACGTCCGCTCCAGGACCGCCCGGGTGTACGCCTCGCCGTGTCCCTGCGCCCACGCCTCCTCGGCCGCCTGGGCGGCCGCGTACGCGTGTCGGTGCTTCGCCAACGGGAACTGCCGCAGCCTGACCTCCAGGGAGTCCGGGTAGCGCTCACGTAGCAGCCGCAGGTCCTCCTGGGCGGTGTGGCAGTCGGGGCACTGGAGGTCGAACCAGACGTCGAGTACGGGGCGGGGGGCCGGTGCGTCGCTCATGCGCACAGTCTGGCAGCCCGCCGACGGCCCCCGGCAGCAGCCTGCCGACCGCCGGCCGGTGGGGTGTTTGCCCCGGGCTGTCCGAGAACTTTCCCCCGGCCATGGCATCGACGGACGGGGAAGGGGCAGGATGGACACATGCTGACCGTGACCGTGTGCGCCGCACTTTCCGCAGCCGGTCTGGCTGTCTCCTTCCTGACGGCCTACCGGCGCCGCTACGTGGCCGCCACGCGCCTGGCCGCCCTCTCGCTGCTGCCCATCGGGTTGGCGATGGCCGGGCTGGTGGGCCTCGGCGGCCGGATCATCCGGGCCGTCGGCTCCTGGGCCGCGGATCTGGTGCTCAAGCCCACCGTCTGGGCGGGCTTCGCCGTGCTCGCGCTGTCCGTGGTGCTCTACGTCATCGCCAGGTTCGCGCAGGCCCGCACCTCCGGTGCCGCGGCCGACGGCCCGGCGGCGGCCAC
>NZ_BAAHCA010001171.1:0-1301 GCF_054776295.1 Streptomyces sparsus | reverse complement strand
TGCACCCCCCGGCGGGCGGGTCCGGCGGGGGCGGTCGCGGCGGACGGCTGTCGCCCCGGGCTCACCGCGGCCGAACGGCTCAGCGGTAGTCGGCGGCGTCCACCTCGCCGTTCCCGCTCGTCGCGTCCTTGATGAACCGCCAGGCGTCCGGCTGGGAGCCGTCGGCGTCCGTCACGCCGTACTCGCGGGCGAGCCGCCCGCTGTCCACCGACCGGCCGTTCCAGCGGGCCACGTCGCGGTCCGAGGCGAGCGCGGCCACGCAGCGAGCGATCAGCAGCGGCGACTCGGCGATCGCGAAGTGCGGTTCCTTCGCGATGGCGTCCCGCCAGTTCTCCTCGGTGACCCCGAAGGCGTCGAGCATCTGCTCCGAGCGCAGGAAGCCCGGTGAGACGCACACGGCGACGCCGTCGTACGGCTCAAGCTCGGTGGCGAGTGCCTGCGCCATCCGGATGGGGGCGTACTTGGCGATGTCGAAGCAGAAGCTCTCGCGGTACTCCCGGTTGGACTCCGCGGTGCCGTCCGTCACCTCGATCACCAGCGCGCCGGGGCGGCGGATCATCAGCGGCAGCATCGAGTGGCTGGTGATGACGTGCGAGTCGATGCCCAGCCGCAGCATGCGCAGCCCGTCGTCCAGGTCCAGTTCCCACAGCTTCTTGTGGAAGACCAGCAGGTGGTCACCGCCCCAGGTGTCGTTGACCAGGATGTCCAGCCTGCCCTGCTCCCGGTCGATGCGTTCCGCGAGCGCCCGCACCTGCTCGGGGTCGAGGTGGTCCACCACCGCCGCGATGCCGGTCCCGCCGGCCTCGGTGATCAGCTCGGCGGTCTGCTCGATCGTCTCGCCCGGTCGCCCGACCTCGCTCACCTGCTCGCGGGTGGTGCGGCCGGTGGCGTACACCGTCGCCCCGGCCCGTCCCAGCTCCACCGCCATCGCGCGGCCGGCTCCCCTGGTGGCGCCCGCCACCAGGGCGATCCTGCCCGCCAGTGGTTTCTCGGCGGTCGTGGCGGCGGACGATGCGTCCTGTGTCATGGCTGTCGTGTCCCTTCGGTCGAGGTTGCCTCACCACTTCTTCGGCAACAGCCACCACGCTCGCCCCGAAAGCAGACATCTCCTGTCGGGTTTTCCCGGCGGATCTCCCTTCGGGTTCTCCCGGTCCGGAGGCTCCGGGCCGGACGGCTCCGGACCGGTCAGCGCAGGCCGGGCAGTTCCGCGCCGGTGCGCAGCCGCCCGGTCAGTTCGCCCGGTGGCGCGTCCGGGTCGGTGCGCAGCGCCAGCGTGGGGCCGTCCGAGGAGCCCCGCACCC
>NZ_BAAHCA010001170.1:0-1304 GCF_054776295.1 Streptomyces sparsus | reverse complement strand
CGCCGCACACCGCCCTGGCCCGCCGCCCGGCCCCGCGTCCCCGCCCTTCCGGCACGTTCAGCGTTCTGCGCCGCGTCCGGCGGTGGAGCCGACTCCGTCCGCAGGCCGAGCCGGGGGCAGCGCAGGAGTGGGCCCCGGTCACGCCGGACGCACCCGCCACGCGCTCTTCCGGTGGGTGGCCACCGACCATGCGCGAGTCATCGGCCCGGGGCGGCGGCCTGCGGCTGCCGTGGGCAGTGGCACCCTTGACGCATGAACGACGCCTCCTCCGCCGCGGAGCCCACCCCTGCTCCCCGCCGTGCCCGTGTCCGTGCTCCCGAGCTGGTCGGGAAGGGCGGTTGGCTCAACACCGGTGGCCGGGACCTGTCCCTGGCGGACCTGCGCGGCAAGATCGTGATCGCGGACTTCTGGACCTTCTGCTGCGTGAACTGCCTGCACGTGCTGGACGAGCTGCGGGAGCTGGAGGAGAAGCACCGCGACACGGTGGTCATCGTCGGCGTGCACTCGCCGAAGTTCGTGCACGAGGCCGAGCACCAGGCGGTCGTGGACGCGGTGGAGCGCTACGAGGTGCACCACCCGGTGCTCGACGACCCGGAGCTGGTGACCTGGAAGCAGTACGCGGTGCGGGCCTGGCCGACGCTCGTGGTGATCGACCCGGAGGGCTACGTCGTCGCCCAGCACGCGGGGGAGGGGCACGCGCACGCGATCGCCGCCCTCGTGGCGGAGCTGGAGACGGAGCACGCCGCCAAGGGCACCCTGCGGCGCGGTGACGGCCCGTACGTGCCGCCCGAGCCGAAGGCGGGCGACCTGCGCTTCCCCGGCAAGGCGCTGACGCTGCCCGGCGGCACCCTGCTGGTGTCGGACTCCACGCGGCACGCGCTGGTGGAGCTGGCCGCGGACGGGGAGACGGTGCTGCGGCGGATCGGGACCGGGCAGCGGGGGCTGACGGACGGGCCGGCGGAGCGGGCCGAGTTCAGCGAGCCGCAGGGTCTGGCGCTGCTGCCGGACGGCTCGGTCGCCGTCGCGGACACCGTCAACCACGCGGTGCGCCGCCTCGACCCGGCGACGGGTGAGGTGACGACGCTGGCCGGCACGGGTCGGCAGTGGTGGCAGGGCTCGCCCACCGCGGGGCCGGCTCTGGACGTGGCACTGTCCTCGCCGTGGGACGTCGCCTGGTTCGACGGCCGGCTGTGGATCGCCATGGCCGGTGTGCACCAGCTGTGGACGTACACACCCCCGGCGGGCGCGGGCGCGGGCGCGGGCGACGGCGACAGCGACGGCGTCGGGACGGTCGAGGTCGCGGC
>NZ_BAAHCA010001169.1:0-1310 GCF_054776295.1 Streptomyces sparsus | reverse complement strand
CGGCGGCGAGCGTCACCAGCGCGATGCCGAGCAGCCAGCCGCCCAGCACGTCGCTGGGCCAGTGCACCCCCAGGTGGATCCGGGTCAGGCCCACACCCACCACGCTCACCAGCGCGGCTCCCCAGGCGATGGCCGGCCACCGGCCGCCCGGGGCCGTCCGGTGCAGTACCACGAGCACGACCCCGCAGGTGGTCGTCGCGGCCATGGTGTGGCCCGAGGGGAAGGCGAAGTAGGAGGCGGAGGCGACCGGGTCTGCGAACTCCGGCCGGTCCCGCCCGACGGCCGTCTTCACGGTGAACTGCACCACCCACGCCAGTACGGACACCGCCGCCACCCAGCCGGCCAGCGACGCGGCGCCGGCCCGCAGCAGGTACGCCACCACGAGCGCCGCCGCCAGCCGCATGGTGATCGGATCCCAGACCCAGTCGCTGAGCACCCGGGAGACGTGGGTGAGCGTGGGCCCGGACGTGGCACCGGCGTGCAACCCGTTCGAGAGCGCCCGGTCGGTCGACATGAGGGGCTGCCAGCCGTACGCCACCGCGGCCGTCAGCACGATGCCCAAGGCCGCCGAGACGCCGCTCGTCCACA
The DNA here is from genome assembly GCF_054776295.1 of Streptomyces sparsus. Lineage (NCBI taxonomy): Bacteria > Bacillati > Actinomycetota > Actinomycetes > Kitasatosporales > Streptomycetaceae > Streptomyces > Streptomyces sparsus. The sequence goes on along the minus strand of NZ_BAAHCA010001169.1, from coordinate 722 downwards.
GCAGTGCCCTGCGTGGCCGCACCGCGGCGCTCACCGGCCGGGGCGGCCCCTCCGTGCTGTCCGTGGTGTCCGTGGTGTCCGCTGTCCCCGGTGTGCTGCTGTTCCGCAACCCGGCACTCCCTTCTGGCGGCGTCCCCGTCCCCCCACTCTGGCAGGGCATGCCGACCGGGTGTGGGAGTTCACCGGGGCGTCGCGGGTGGACACCGTTCCGGGCCGGCCTCCCGTCCCCGGAGGGGTGTCGGCGCGCGGCCGCGGCCACCGGTGGCGTCCGGGGTCGCACCGGGATCTCGGCGGAAGCGGCGCCGCGGGCCCCGGCGGGTCACCGGGGTGCGGCCCGGCGGCCTGTGACGCCGGCCCCGCACCCCGCTCCTCCCCCGCCGGGGCGGGATGGGCGCTGCTCAGCCGACGCGTTCGACGCGGGCCTGTCGGATGAGGAACCTGCCGGCTTCCCGCACCTCCTCGAACGCGGCGTTGTTGAGCAGCACGCAGCTGCCCGAGGCAGCGGTCACCTCGACGGTCGTGGACCGGTTGTTGTCCAGATTGGTCACCCGCAGAGTGGTCCCCACCGGGAACTCGTTGCTGGAGGCGGCGGGCGGGCCGGCCTCGCCGGAGAGCGTGACCGTCGAGCCCGCGCACACCTGCTCGCCGGCGGCGTCCTGAGCCGGTGGTGCCGCCCCGACCGGTGGCTCCGCCGGATGCGGCGCGGCCGGCGGCTCAGCGGG
>NZ_BAAHCA010001168.1:0-1314 GCF_054776295.1 Streptomyces sparsus | reverse complement strand
GGTGGCCGCGGCGGACGGCGGGGACGAACACGGCGTCCGCGCCGGTGTCCTCGGGGTCACCGAGGGCCGCCCCGGCGAGCGCGGTCAGCGGCCCGTCCGGTCCGACCTCCAGGAAGCGGCGGGCTCCCAGGTGCCGGAGTGCCCGCACGCAGTCGTGGAAGCGGACCGGTTCGCGCACGTGCCGGACCCAGTACTCGGGGTCGGTGAGTTCTCCGGGGGCGGCGGCGGTGCCGGTGAGTCCCGAGACGATCGTCAGCAGCGGCTCCCGGTAGGTGAGCGAGGCGGCGACGGCGCGGAACTCCTCCAGCACGGGGTCCATGAGGGGTGAGTGGAAGGCGTGGCTGACGTGCAGCCGGGTGGGGCGGCGGCCGAGCGCGGAGAAGTGGGCGCAGATCTCGGCGACGGCTTCCTCCGTCCCGGAGACGACCGTGGCGGCGGGCCCGTTGAGGGCCGCTATTCCGACGGTCTCATCACGTCCGGCGAGCAGCGGCAGTACCTCGTCCTCGCCGGCCGGGAGCGAGGCCATGGCCCCGCCGGCGGGGAGGGCCTGCATCAGGCGTCCTCGGGCGGCGACCAGCGTGCAGGCGTCGTCGAGGGAGAGCACGCCGGCGACGTGGGCGGCGGCGATCTCCCCGACCGAGTGCCCGGCGAGCAGGTCGGGGCGCAGGCCGAGGGACTCCAGCAGGCGGAACAGGGCGATCTCGAAGGCGAACAGCGCCGGCTGCGCGTTCGCGGTGCGGTTGAGGATCTCGGCTGCCCGGTCGGCCTCCGCCTCGGTGCCGGGGGACACGAACACCGTGTCGCGCAGGTCCGGGAGCCGTGCGCACACCTCGTCGAAGGTTTCGGCGAACACCGGGTGGGCGTCGTACAGCTCGCGGCCCATGCCGGGGCGCTGGGCGCCCTGGCCGGAGAACAGGAGGGCGGTCCGGCCGCTCGTCCGCGCGGTGCCGGTGACGGTCGGCGGTCGGACGGTCCCGTCGGCCAGCGCCTCGAGCTGGCTGAGCAGCGCGGCGCGTTCCGCGCCGATCAGCACCGCCCGGTGGGGCAACGGTGTCCGGGTCGTCGCCAGTGACAGCGCGGTGTCCGCGAGCGGTACGCCGAGGTGTTCGCGCACGTGGTCCAGCAGGCGGGCGGCCTGGCCGGCGAGGGCATCGGCGGTGCGGGCCGTGACGATCCAGGGCACGTCGCCGGCATCGGTGGTCTCGGGGTCTGCGGTCGGCAGGTCCGGTTCTGTCTCCGGGCCGGTGGGTGCTTCGAGAATGACGTGGGCATTGGTCCCGCTGATACCGAACGAGGACACCCCAGCCCGCCGCG
>NZ_BAAHCA010001167.1:0-1314 GCF_054776295.1 Streptomyces sparsus | reverse complement strand
GGCTCGTCGCCCCCGGCGGGTGCCCGCGGCTGCCCGCGCACGACCACGCCGGTCCCCGCGGATGCGAGGGCCGGCGCCGTCGCGGCCGGTGCTACGGGTTGACGCAGCTGATCGAGCCGACCGGCATGTCGTTCCCGGTCGAGGTGGCGGTGAAGCCGAACGTCACGGTCCCGTCCGGTGGGATGGTGCGGTTGTGGTCGACGTTCCTGACCGTGACCGTGCCGTCGGAACCGGTGCTGAGGGTCCCGTTCCAGGCCTGGTTCAGCTTGGTGCCCGCGCCCGGCTGCCAGCGCACGGCCCAGCCGTCACGGGCGGTGGTGTTGTGGTTCATCACCTCGACGGATCCCTGGAAGCCACCGTTCCAGGAGTTGGTCACCTTGTAGAGGGCCATGCACCCGGTGTGGGGATCGGTCGGTGTGGGAGTGGGCGTCGGGGTGGGAGTCGGGGTGGGAGTCGGGGTCGGGCCGCCCGGGTCGCGAATGCCGCTCACCTCGCCGTTGCCGCCGTCGAAGACGATGTCGGAGCAGGAGAAGAAGTTCTCCTGGCTGTCCGACCGCACCCACTGGATGAACATCATCGCGTCACCGGAGCGGCCCGAGGGCAGCTGGAGGTCCCAGAAGTAGTGGCCGGACTCGCTGCCCACCGAACCGGACTGCGGCGGGTCGGTGACGGTCTGGACGAGCTCCAGGTCGTCCCAGCCCAGCGGCTGCGTGGGCGAGTAGCCGGGCTTGGACACGTACACCCGGAAATCGCCGGGGTGCGCCGCCCAGTTGCTGTGCTTGATCCTGATCGTCGACCCGGAGGTGAGGTGCGTCCGGGGCCAGTCGGCGCGGGCCGCGTTGTAACCGGTGAAGTTGTACGGCGAGCGGTCGCCGGCGCTGCACAGCTTGCCGTCCGGTACGTAACCCTCGCCGCGGCCGCCCGCGTTGGAGTCGAGTACGGCGAACCAGTTGTAGAGCGCGTTCGCGCCGCTCTCCGCGAGCGCCGCCTTGCACGCCGCGTTCGTCGGGTCGAGCGCGCCCGTACTGGTCTTGGCGTCCAGGTAGCAGAGGTAGGTCCGCGACCCGGGCGTCATCGTCACTCCGTGCGCCTGCGCGCTCTTCTGGCCGACCAGGGCCAGGCCGAGCCCGCCGAGCAGAGTGGCCAGTACCGCTATAAGGGGCAGTAGGAGTCGTCTTTTGCTCAGAACCATGGTGTCTCCTGTGTCGGGGGTCGGGTCCGTCTCTCTCGACAGTCGTCAGGCCGGCCGGGCCGGCGGGGCGCCCCACCGGTCGGGGCGTGCCCCCGTCGGAGCGCGGGGTCGGCCGGGCGCGG
>NZ_BAAHCA010001166.1:0-1326 GCF_054776295.1 Streptomyces sparsus | reverse complement strand
AGCGCGGCTGCCGACTGGTGCTGCGGCAGCTCGGGCCGTGCGCCGGTGAACGTGTCGGCGTAGAGCACCGCACCCGCGCCGACCGCGACGGTCCCGGCGACCTGCTCGCCGAGTTCGGCCGGGCGGTTGACGGCGGGTTCCGTGGTCCGGGTGCGGCGGTCGGCGTAGCGGGCCCAGTAGACCTCCTTGCGGCGGGCGTCGGTGGCGACCACGAACGGCTCGTCCAGGCCGGAGGCGAAGGCGATGCCGTCGAGGGTGCACAGGCCGTGCACCGGCACGTCGAGGGCGGCGCCGAAGGCCGCGGCGGTGGCGAGGCCGACGCGCAGGCCGGTGTACGGCCCCGGGCCGACGCCGACGACGAGGTCGGTCAGCTCGGCCGGGGTGCGTCCGGCTTCCCGCAGGACGCGGTCCACGGCGGGCAGGAGCAGCTCGCCGTGTCGGCGGGCGTCGACCTGGTCCCGGGAGGCGAGCACCCGGTGCCCGTCGTGCAGGGCGACGGTGACGGCGGGGGTCGCGGTGTCGAGAGCAAGCAGCAGCACGGGCCAAGCCTACGGCTCGGCCGACCGTGGGTGCGCGCCGTCCGGTCGGCGGGCACGGCCCCGGCGGGCCGGAATCCGCCCTGCCCGGCTGCTAACGTCAGCTGTGGACCAGTCAGCTGTACGAGAGGTGACCCACCGTGGCGCGGAACAGCGCGGGGATTTTCGTAGCCGGGCTGACCGCGGTGGCGCTGGCCGTCGTCGGAGTGCTCGCCTACCAGGCCGCCGCCGCCCATGAGGAGGCCCCGCAGGCCCGGAAGCCTCAGCCCGCCGCCTCCTCGTCCGCAGTGCCCGGCGCCGCCGAGTCCCCCGCCGACCCCGAGGCGCTGCCCGCCGACTCCGGTACCGGCCTGCGGGTGGTGTACGCGCTGGAGGCGCAGCGGGTCTGGCTCGTCGACGAGAGCGGCAAGGTCACCCGCACGTACAAGGTGACGCCGGGCTCCGTCAGCCCGCTGCCGGGTGAGTACACGGTGACGTCGCGGTCGGCGCACATCACCGGCTCCGACGGAGTTCCGGTCGAGAACGTGGTGCGCTTCGCGCAGGTCGGCGAGGCGGTCGTCGGCTTCAGCGCGGCACTCGACAGCAAGGCGAAGCCCGAGGTGGACCCGGGGAAGAAGACGGGCGGCATCCGCGAGAAGCGTGCGGACGGCGCCGCGATGTGGGTCTTCGCCACCATCGGCACCAAGGTCGTCGTTGTTCCCTGACGCCCCGCCGGCCCCCTGACCGACCGCCCGATCCCCCGGCCGCCGGGGTCCTCGCGACGGCGGCTCCCCACGGCCCGGCGCCCACG
>NZ_BAAHCA010001165.1:0-1326 GCF_054776295.1 Streptomyces sparsus | reverse complement strand
ACCGGGCCGGTGGCGACTTCGAACGGGCCAGGACCCAGCTCGTCTACGGACGCTGGCTGCGCCGAAGGCGACGCACCCGCGAGGCCCGCGGGCCCCTGCGGGACGCGCTGGTCGCCTTCGAGACGTCGGACGCGCACTTCTGGGCGGCGCTGGCCCGGGCGGAGCTGCGCGCGGCCGGTGAGGCGGTGGCGGGCGACCGCCGCGGCAGCGGTCCGCTGACGGCACTGACCCCGCAGCAGCAGCGCATCGCGCGGTGCGTGGCCGAGGGAGCGACCAACCGCGAGGTGGCGTTGCGGCTCTCGGTCAGCCCTCGCACCGTGGACCATCACCTGCGGAACGTCTTCGCCGCGCTGGGGGTGCGCTCCCGTGTCGAGCTGGCCAGATTGCTGGACCGTGATGAGAAGGATGCCGCAGACCTCTAGGTACCGACTGGGCGGTATGCCATTCTGCGGGCGTCAGGAAGATCCGGCGTGCGGGCACCGCGCAGGCGCCCCAGCCCGGAGCGAACCCCGACCGCCGGTGGAGGCCCGTTCATGCCGCACGTCATCCGCTCCCAGGTCAGGGAGCTGCCCACGCCGCACACAGGCCCGCCCCGCACCCGATCCCTCGTCGACGCGGAGGCCGTGGCCGTGCTGCACCGCGCCGCACAGTCGCTGCTCGACAACCTCCCGGGGCTCACCGACCGCCTGGTCGCCCGCCTGCGGGACCAGGAGCCCGCCTACCGCGCGGCGATCGAGACGGACGTCTCGTCGGTGTGGCACGAGGTGCACAGCTCGCTGAAGTACAACGTGGGGTCCCTGATCAGGCCGCGGCAGGCCCGTGAGGACGCGCGCCGCACCTCACGGCGGATCGGGGCCTGCCGGGCGGAGCTCGGCGTGCCGCTCGACGCGGTGCTGCACGCGTTCCGCCTGGGCGGCGCCATGGTGTGGCAGGGCCTGGTCGACGAGACCGCACGCAGCCACCCCGACGACATCCCGCTGCTCATCCACGTCGCCGCGGACGTGTGGAACTTCGTCGACGAGCACTGCGGCCTGGCGGCCGACGCCTACCGGGAGACCGAGCGCCGCCTCGCCTGGCGCCGCGAGAACCGGCTCCGGCTGATGACCGGTGCGTTGCTGGACGGCACCGCCCGGATCGCCGACCTGACGGAGGCGTCCGAAGCGCTGGACCTGCCCGTCCAGGGCCGCTACGCCGTCCTGGTCGCCGTCCAGGTGCGGGAGGCGCCCCGGCGCACCGCCCTGCCGGTCACCGTGCCGGCCGGGTTCCGGGCCCTGTGGCACACCGGCACGACCGCGGAACGGGCCATCGTCCTGTTGCCGGACGGCG
>NZ_BAAHCA010001164.1:0-1327 GCF_054776295.1 Streptomyces sparsus | reverse complement strand
GGCTCCGGGCGCTCCTCCGGCTCGGCGGGCACGCGCTCCCAGCCGTCACGGCGTTCGCAGTCGTCCCGGCGGTCGGTGTCGGGGCGGCTGTCCGTGTCCGGTTCGGCCTCGTCCCGCTCGGTGTCGGTCCGCAGTTCCCGTCGCGGCACGTCCGCCTCCGGCCGGAACCGGCTCGGCGCGGGGCTCGTCACCATGCCCGAGGTGCCGCGTCCGGACCCGGCGACGGCGGTACTGGCGCACCCGGAGGTGCCCGAGCGCAAGCGGTACTGCTCCAACAGCGACTGCGGCAGCCCGGTCGGGCGCTCCCGCGGTGACCGGCCGGGCCGCACCGAGGGCTACTGCACCAAGTGCGGGCAGCCGTACTCGTTCTCCCCGAAGCTGGCCGCGGGTGACCTCGTGCACGGCCAGTACGAGGTCGTCGGCTGCCTGGCGCACGGCGGCCTGGGATGGGTGTACCTGGCGGTGGACCTGCCCCTTGAGCGCCGCTGGGTGGTGCTCAAGGGCCTGTTGAACACCGGCGACCAGGACGCCATGGCGGCGGCGATCTCCGAGCGCCGCTTCCTGGCGGAGATCGAGCACTCCACGATCGTGCGCATCTACAACTTCGTCGAGCACCTCGACCAGCGCACCGGCAGCCTCGACGGTTACATCGTCATGGAGTACGTCGGCGGCAAGTCGCTGAAGGAGATCGCCAACGAACGCCGCACCCCGTCCGGTCGGCGCGACCCGCTGCCGGTCGAACAGGCCTGCGCCTACGGCATCGAGGCGCTGGACGCGCTGGGCCACCTGCACAGCCGCAACCTGCTCTACTGCGACTTCAAGGTCGACAACGCGATCCAGCAGGACGACCAGCTCAAGCTGATCGACATGGGCGCGGTCCGCCGCATGGACGACGACGTGAGCGCCGTCTACGGCACCGTCGGCTACCAGGCGCCCGAGGTCGCCGAGTCCGGACCGTCCGTCGCCTCGGACCTCTACACGGTGGCGCGCACGCTGGCCGTGCTGACGATCGACTTCCAGGGCTACACGAACGTCTTCGCCGACAGCCTGCCCGATCCGGGCAGCATCGAGGTGTTCCGGACGTACGAGTCCTTCTACCGGCTGCTGGTCCGCGCCACCGATCCCGATCCGCTGCGCCGGTTCGCCTCCGCCGAGGAGATGTCGGAGCAGCTGACCGGGGTGCTGCGGGAGGTCGTGGCCCTCCAGACCGGGCGGCCGAGGCCGGCCCTGTCGACGCTGTTCGGCCCCGAGGTGCGAGTGGTCGGCTCGGAACTGCTGCCGGCGGCGGCCGGCGACACGTCCCGGCTGGGCGCCCGCCGGCTGCCCG
>NZ_BAAHCA010001163.1:0-1331 GCF_054776295.1 Streptomyces sparsus | reverse complement strand
CGGGCCGGTCAGTGCTCGGTGCGGGCGGGGGCCGGGGACTGGGCGGGGGTGGGGACGGGGACGGCGGGCTGGACCTCGTCCGCCCGACCGGAGCCGCGCAGCACCACCAGCAGGCCGACCATGATGACGGCCAGCGCCGGGTAGGCCACCACCGGCGGTGTCTGGCCGAGCCACAGCGCCGCGATCAGGGCCGCCCCCGGGGTCTCCAGCAGGATCGCGGTGGAGGTGACGGACGGGCCGAGCCCGCGCACCACCCGGTTGAGCAGCGAGTGGCCGAGCAGTTGGGCCGTGACGGTCAGCACCGCGAGCTTCAGCCAGGTGTCCGCGCTGTAGCCGCCGCCCAGATCGGCGCCGCTGACCAGGCAGGCGACGAGCAGCAGCACGGCCGTCGTGGTGTAGCAGACGAAGGTGTACGACGTGGTGGACACCGTGCGCCGCACCTCAGCGCCCAGCAGCACGTACCCGGCCGCCGCCATGCCGCCGGCCAGCGCCAGGGCGTCACCGGCGAGTGCCCGCGGCGAGAGCGAGAGGTCCACGCCGGTGAGCAGCAGCACGCCGAGAAAGGCGATGCCGATGCCCGTCCACACCAAGGGCGGCGGCCGGTGCCCGCGCATCCGCAGCAGCACCGTGGTCCAGATCGGTGTGGTGGTGACGAGCGCCGTGGAGGAGGCCACCGAGGTCATGTGCAGGCTGGGCAGCCAGAGCGCGAAGTGCAGGGCCAGCAGCGCGTCGGCGGCGCCGGCCAGCACCCAGCTGCGGCGGCCCAGTCCGCGCAGTTCCGCACGGTGCCGCAGCAGCGCGACGGGCGCCAGCACCCCGACGGCCATCGCGTTCCGCCAGAACGCGATGGCCAGCGCGGGGGCCGCCGTCGCGGCGATCAGCGGGGCGGACAGCGAGATGCCGGAGATGGCGACCGCGAGCAGGAAGAGGTCGATCCCCTTGCCGGGCCGGGCGGCCACGGACATCGGCTCCGGACGGGGGGCACGCTGCTCGGCGGCGGGCACGTGGAACTCCTCAGCGGGACGTGGGACGCGGGGATCGACTGCCCTCTCAGAGTAAGGCTCGTACCGGTTGCGTGGTACTGACGGTCCACGCTGCGGGACACGCCTGCCGGTAGGGTCTGTGCCCATGACCGAGACCGCCGCGCAGCCGCTGTTCGACCGGGCACTCATCGAGGAGTCAGCGAAGAAGTCCGCGCTGGTGTGGGTGCGCGGCCCGCAGGGGCCGGCCCGCCCGCTGTGGCACGTCTGGTACGAGGGCGCCGTCTGCCTGGTGGGGGCCGCCGAACCGGCCGCACCGGCCGGCGATCCCGCCGCCGACCCTTCCGGGCC
>NZ_BAAHCA010001162.1:0-1337 GCF_054776295.1 Streptomyces sparsus | reverse complement strand
CAACCGGTCGCCGACTTCGACGACGCCGCCTCCTGGGTGTTCAGCGCTGCCCGTGCCACGGGCAGCGTCACCGGCACTCCGGCCGGCCGGGCGGGCGGCGGCCTCGCGCTCGGCTACGACTTCACCGGTTCGACGGCGACGAGGGCCGCCTACGCCGCGCCGCCCCGGCCGCTTGGCGTTCCGGGCGGCCCGCAGTCGTTCCGGCTGTGGATCGACGGTGACGGCATGGGCGCGTGGCCGACCCTGCACTTCGAGGACGCGACCGGCTCCGAGCAGTTGCTGCGCGGCCCGCACGTCACCTGGACGGGATGGCGGCAGGTGACGTTCACCGTCCCGCAGGGCGCGGCGATGCCGTGGACGTTCCAGCGCTTCTACCTGGTCGAGACGGTGGCCACCCGGCAGTACACCGGGCGGGTCGTCGTCGACGGCCTGACCGCACAGGTACCGCCGCCCGTCGCCCTGCCGGATCCGGCGCCCCGGACCGATCCGCTGATCGGCACGGCCGCCGCGGTCCAGGGCAGGCGGTGGCGGTTCGCGTTCATGTCGGACGCGCAGTTCGTCGCCCGGGACCCGGGCAGTGCGACCGTGGCGCGGGCCCGGCGGACCCTGCGTGAGATCAGGGCGGCGCGCCCCGACTTCGTGGTGGTGGGTGGTGACCTCGTCGACGAGGGCTCACCCGCGGATCTGGCGTTCGCCCGCCGGGTCCTCACCGAGGAGCTCGGAGAGGACCTCCCCTGGTACTACGTGCCGGGCAACCACGAGGTCATGGGCGGCGGCATCGAGCACTTCACCGCCGAGTTCGGCCCCGCCCACCGGGTGTTCGACCATCGCGGCACGCGTTTCCTGACGTTGGACACCTCCGCTCTCGGTCTGCGGGGCAGCGGCGTCGGCCAGGTGCGGTGGCTGCGGCAGCAGCTTGAGTCGGCCGCGACGGACGCCTCGGTCGGCGCCGTGCTGGTGGTGGCGCATGTGCCTCCGAGGGACCCCACCGTCCAGCGCGCGAGTCAGCTCGTCGACCGGCGGGAGGCCGCGTACCTGGAGCGCCGGTTGGCCGAGTTCCACCGGGTGTCGGGCAAGGGCGTGGGCTTTCTCGGCGGCCATGTGGGCGCGTTCAGCGCCGACCGGGTCGACGGGGTGCCCTACTTCGTCAACGGCAACTCCGGCAAGGACCCGGCGGTGCCGCCGGGCGAGGGCGGGTTCACCGGCTGGTCGCTCGTCGGCGTGGACCCGGTGACGCCCGCCGAGCAGGCCGCCGCCCTGCACCGGCCGTGGCGGGGCCAGTCCGGATGGTTCTCCGTGCAGACCCGGCCGCACGTCGACGGTCTGGCGCTGCGGGC
>NZ_BAAHCA010001161.1:0-1338 GCF_054776295.1 Streptomyces sparsus | reverse complement strand
CGCCCAGGCGGAGCCGGGCGCGGTGGCCGGCGGCAGGGGCGGGAACCGGCTGCCGGTGCCCGCCGTCGTCGCCCACCGGGGAGCCAGCGGCTACCGGCCCGAGCACACCTTCGGCGCGTACGAACTGGCACTCGACATGGGCGCCGACATCATCGAGCAGGACCTGGTGCCCACCCGCGACGGGCACCTGGTGTGCCGTCACGAGAACGACATCACCGGTACCACCGACGTCGCCGACCGCCGCGAGTTCGCCGGCCGCCGCACCACGAAGACCGTGGACGGCCGCGCGCACACCGGCTGGTTCACCGAGGACTTCACGCTGGCGGAGCTGAAGACGCTGCGCGCCGTCGAGCGCATCCCCGGCCAGCGGCAGCGCAACACCCTCTACGACGGGCGCTGGACCGTGCCGTCCTTCCAGGAGGTGCTGGACTGGGCCCGCAAGGAGGGCCGGCGGCGCGGACGCACCGTCCGGCTGCACGTCGAGACCAAGCACCCCAGCTACTTCCGCGGCCTGGGCCTCGGCCTGGAGGAACCGCTCGCCCGCCTGCTGCGCCGTGCCGGCCTGAACCGCCGCCACAGCCCGGTGTTCCTCCAGTCCTTCGAGCCCAGCAGCGTGCAGCGGCTGCACCGGCTCGTCGACACGCCGGGAGTGGTGCTGCTCGGCGGCGCGGCCTCCCGCCCCTGGGACTTCGTGGAGGCCGGCGACCCGCGTACCGTCGCGGACCTGATCACCCCGGCGGGACTGCGCTGGATCGCCGGCTTCGCCCGCGGCATCGGCCCCACCCTGGACCTCGTCATCCCCAGGGGAGCGGACGGCCGGCTCGGGCGGCCCACCTCGCTCGTCCGGGACGCGCACGCCCGGGACCTGGTCGTGCACCCCTACACGATGCGCAACGAGAACGCGTTCCTGCCCGCGGACTTCCGCCGCGGCGACGACCCGAACGCCTACGGTGACGCCTTCGCCGCCTACCGCGCCTACTACCGGACGGGTATCGACGCGGTCTTCTCCGACAACCCGGACACCGCGCTGCTGGCCGCCGAGGAGTTCCGTCGCTCGCGCGGGTGATCCACCGGCGTTACCGAAACCGCCCGGCGGGACGCGAGCGTCCCGCCGGGCATGAACGTACCCGAACAGCTCAGGCCGCTGCTGGCGGCTGAGTGCACGAGCGAGGCGGCGAAGGCCGACGCCGATCCGGCCGACCTCGAACAGGCCGTCTGGCTGCGGTGGCTGGAACGGGCCAGGGAAGCCGGTCCGCCGCCCGAACCGGCGGGCTGGCTGCGGGAGGCCGTCCGTGTCGAGGCGCTGGCGCTCGGCCTGCGGGCCCGCCGGGAGGTGGC
>NZ_BAAHCA010001160.1:0-1340 GCF_054776295.1 Streptomyces sparsus | reverse complement strand
GGCCGGTGCACGACGCTTCGTCGGGCACCGGCCGCTTCGCCGGACACGTCGGGCAGCCGGACGCTCGCCTCGGCGCGCGGGGTGCCTCGGGCGCGGCGAAGTCCGTGCGGCGCGTGTCGATCCGGCCGGGGGTCCGGGTCTCGCCGTCCCTGGGCGCGGAGATCCGAGTCCGGCCCCTGCGAGTGAGGGGCGAGAGCGCTCTCAGGCACCGCCCCTGCACACTGCGCATGTTGAGCGGTAGCGTCAAGCCCTTGGTGACGACCGCAATGGTCGGTGACGGAGAAGGAGTTCGACGTGCACGGTGCCCGCCCCACCCTCGAAGCGGTGGCCGCACATGCCGGGGTGTCCCGCGCGACCGTGTCCCGGGTGGTCAACGGCGGGGCCGGGGTGCGCCAGGAGGTGCAGGACCGGGTCCGCGAGTCGGTGGCGGAACTGGGCTACGAGCCGAACCGCGCGGCCCGCTCGCTCGTCACCCGGCGCACCGGCGCGGTCGCCGTCGTGATCGCCGAGCCCGACACCCGTATCTTCACCGACCCGTTCTTCGCCCAGCAACTGCGCGGCATCAGCCGGGAACTGGCCAGGCACGACCTCCAGCTCCTGCTGCTGCTCCTGGAGCAGCGCACGGACCACGACCGCATCGGCCGCTACCTCTCCGGCGGCCACGTGGACGGCGCCCTGATGCTCTCCCTGCACCGCGATGACCCGCTCCCGTCGATGGCGGCCGCCTCCGCGCTGCCGACGGTCTTCGGCGGCCGGCCCGACTGGCCGGGTGCCGAGGACGACCCGAACCTGCTGTACGTGGACACCGACAACCGCGGCGGCGCCCGGCAGGCCGTCGAGCACCTGGTGTCCCGCGGCCGGCGCCGGATCGCGGTGATCACCGGGCCGCTGGACCAGACGTCGGCCGGCGACCGGCTGGCCGGCTACCGCGACGTGCTGGGCACCGCCTCCGGCAGCGCCGAGCTGGCCGCGCAGGGCGACTTCACCACGGAGGGCGGTGAGCGCGCCATGGCCGAGCTGCTGGATCGCGCCCCCGACCTGGACGCCGTCTTCGCCGGCAACGACCTGATGGCCTCGGGCGCGATGCGGACGCTCCGGGCCCGCGGCAGGCGGGTGCCGGAGGACGTCGCGGTGGTCGGCTACGACGATCTCGAACCGGCCGCCTGGGTGGAGCCGGCCCTGACCACCGTGCGGCAGGACGTGCAGGGCATGGGCACGATGATGGCCGGGCTGCTGCTGCGGCGGCTCGGACTGGACGGCGCCGACGGCCCCCCGCCCGCGCCGGTGATCACCCCGGCCCAGCTGATCGTCCGCGACTCGACGTGAGGCGGCGGCCGTCG
>NZ_BAAHCA010001159.1:0-1345 GCF_054776295.1 Streptomyces sparsus | reverse complement strand
CGCCCGCCGCCGAACCGCCGCCCGACCGGGCGCCGCCACCGCCGTGACCGCGCCCGGCGAGCAGTGCTCGGCGGCTGTCTACGCGGCCGTGTCGTAGCTGTAGTACGGGGTGTGGTCGAGCATGTCGGCGGGTGTCACGTCGTTCCAGGGCCGCATCACGTCGTCCAGGTCCACCACGTCGCGTGTCCCGCCGGCCGGCAGGTAGGGCGAGGCCGGGTGGCGGCGCTGCCACTGGGCCCAGACCCGGTCGATGAACGCGTGGTGCAGCCAGAACACCGGGTCGTTCGGCGAGACACCGGTGGCCATCTGGCCGCCGACCCAGACGTGCACCCGGTTGTGGAGGTTGGCGCCGCGCCAGCCCTCCAGGTGGTTGCGGAAGCCGTCCGAGGCGCTGTTCCAGGGGGCGGCGTCGTAGGTGGACATGGCGAGCACGGAGTCGAGCTCCGCGCGGGTCGGCAACTGCCGGCCGCCCGAGCCGAGGGAGCGGCGCAGGAAGTCGCGCCCGTCGACGCGCACGGTCACCGGCCAGTCGCCGCTCGCCGAGGCGAAGGCACCGTCGGTGACCCGCGCGTCCCTGCTGCGGCCGGTACCGCCGAGGAAGTCGGGCGCCCACAGCGAGGAGGCGGCGGTGCGGTCCGCCGTCCAGTCCCAGTAGGGCAGCGCGACGGACGGGTCGACGGCCTGGAGGGCTTGCTCGAACTGTATGAGGAACCTGCGGTGCCAGGGCAGGAAGGACGGCGAGCGGTGGCCCACCCGGTCACCCCAGTCGGTGTCACTCATGATGAAGGCGTTGTGGGTGGTGACGAAGGTGTCGTACCGGCCGGTGCGCTTCAGTTCCAGCAGCGCGTCCACGAAACGCCGCTTCTCCTCGGTGCTGAGGTCGGCCTGGTTCTTGCGTACGGTCATGTGCGGTTCCCGGATCGGATCGGTCGGTGGGACGGTGCTGAGCGGCTGTCAGAACATCGGTTCCAGCTGGGCGCCCCGGAGTTCGAGCACGGCGGCCCTGGCCACCGCACGCGGCGTCGGGAACGTCTCGTAGTGGTTGACCACGCTGATCCACGTGCCGTCCGCGTTCCGCATCACGTGCAGTTCCGCGCCGTCGATCCGCACGGAGTAGCCGCCCCCGTGCCCGCCGTCCCCGTGCTGCCCCTGGTCGTGCTCCTCCTGGCCGTGCGCGCCGGTTCCGGAGCGGGTGCCCCGCTGGTTTCCGCCGTGCTGCCCGAGGTCCGCGGGTCCGCCCTGTATCCGGCGGCCGCGGAACACCTCGTCGAACGGCTGCGGTTCGCCGTGGCCCGTGCGGGCTGCCGGTCGCCCGTCCTTCGCCGGCGCCGTCGCGGGCGCTTCC
>NZ_BAAHCA010001158.1:0-1345 GCF_054776295.1 Streptomyces sparsus | reverse complement strand
GTCTGGAACGCGGCGGCGGCGGGGGAGGGGCCGAGCGTCGCACCGGTCGCGCAGAGCGTGAGCAGCGCGGTGAGCAGGGCGCGCGGCCGGCGGACGCGAAGGAGGGTGCGGCAGGCCATGGGACGGCTCCGGGCGGCGACGGGCGGCTGTTCTGCGGGAGGGGCGCAGTCACACCGTCACTCCCGGTAGCCGCCGCCGCACCTGGGGCTGGGCCGAAGGAGTGGCCGACTCCGGCATACTCGGTCGGGTGAGCAACCCAGGTAACCCAGCGCCTTCCGAGGTCCGAACCCTGCCCGTACCCGACGGACTGGAGGGTGAGCGTCTCGACGCCGCCCTTGCCAGGATGTTCGGCTTCTCCCGCACGAGGGCGGCCGAGCTGGCCGCGGAAGGGAAGGTCCGCGTCGACGGCTCCGCTGCCGGCAAGTCCGACCGGGTGGTCGGCGGCGCGTGGCTGGAAGTGGAGATGCCCGAGCCGCCCGCGCCGCTGCGGGTGGTCGCCGAGCCCGTCGAGGGCATGGAGATCGTGCACGACGACGACGACGTGGTGGTGATCTCCAAGCCGGTCGGGGTGGCCGCCCACCCCAGCCCTGGCTGGACCGGCACGACCGTCATCGGCGGTCTCGCCGCGGCGGGGTTCACCATCTCGACCTCGGGCGCCGCCGAGCGCAAGGGCATCGTGCACCGCCTCGACGTGGGCACGTCCGGGCTGATGGTCGTCGCCAAGTCGGAGCGCGCCTACACCCTGCTGAAGCAGCAGTTCCGCGAGCGCACCGTCGACAAGCGCTACCACGCCATGGTCCAGGGCCACCCCGACCCGTTGAGCGGCACCATCGACGCCCCTGTGGGCCGCCACCCGCAGCACGACTACAAGTGGGCCGTGACCGCCGACGGCAAGCCCTCCGTCACGCACTACGACCTGATCGAGGCGTTCCGCGCGGCCAGCCTGCTCGACATCAAGCTGGAGACCGGGCGCACGCACCAGATCCGCGTGCACATGTCCGCCCACCGGCACCCCTGTGTCGGCGACCTCACCTACGGCGCCGACCCCACCCTCGCCAAGCGGCTGGGCCTGACCCGCCAGTGGCTGCACGCCGTCAGGCTGGGGTTCACCCACCCCGGGCACGGCGAGTGGGTGGAATTCGAGACGGGCTATCCGGAGGACCTGCAACGCGCGCTGGACCGCGTGCGGGCGGAGAGCTCCTAGCCGACAGCCGACAGCCGACAGCCGACAGCCGACAGCCGACAGCCGGGGGCAGCGGGGCGCCGACAGTCGGGGGCAGCGGGTGGCGGGGGCCGCCTGCGGAACAGCGCCGTGGACGCGGCCAGGGGGGCGCCGAGCGGCGTG
>NZ_BAAHCA010001157.1:0-1346 GCF_054776295.1 Streptomyces sparsus | reverse complement strand
CGCTGCCGCCCCGGGGCGGCCGGGGTCAGTGCTCCGGGGCCACCGAGCCCGAGGCCCGCAGTACTTCGTCGATCCGGTCGTCACTCAGCCGGTCGTCCGGCTCGGCCGCCGCCGCGATGATCAGCTCGCCGTAGAGCTCGATCTCGGCGAGGGCTTCCCGGTCCTGCACCGCGGGTTCCGCAGGCATCCTCGCCACCTCCTCGCACTTCCCCTTGCCGTGCCGTCGCGCACGTATCCGTCGCCCTGACACCCCAGAGTAGGGAGAGGGGCGCCGCCCGCACATGGCACTTACGGACTATTCGTCCGGCTCGGCGATCGTTCCCGTGTAGATGTCGCCCTGCTCCGGCGCCTCCACGTCAACGGCCGTACCGAACCCGTGCAGCGCGGTCACCGAGTTGACCTGCACCCCTTCGCCCGCGCCGTTGCTGAACACGAAGGCGTGCCGGACCTTGCGCAGCCGTCCCTGGCCGTCGAGGAAGACGTCGAAGGGAACGGTCTTCGTGGAGAACCCCTCCGCCGCGGCCGCCAGCTGCTGCCGTGAGCCCTCGGACGCCGCCTCCGCCGCCGCCACGAGGTCCGAGGTCCCCCGGTAGCGGTGGACCGTCTCGCCGTCGATCTGCGACCGTCCCACGTAGGTCACCCCGGCGGCGCCGCGGAGCAGTTCCGCGGCGCTGATCGGGTCGGTGACCCCGTGCGTGACGAGGTTCCCGTCCGAAAGCGCGGTGGTGTCCACCCGGACCCACTTGTCGGCGGGCACGCCCGCTCCGCGGTTCTTCATGTAGAGCGCGCCCGGCACGATCACCTCCGTCACCGGCCGCCGGTCGCGGTCCGGCAGCGTCACCTTCAGCCGACCGATGCGGCGGCGGTAGTCGAAGTCGCCCTCGCTCCGGATGGTGAGCACGGTGCCGCCACTGGCCATGTGCATCGCGGTGCGCGCCCGGGAGCTGCCGTTGCGGACCAGCACGTCCGCCACCCGGCGCACGTCCGCCACCGGATCGGACGGCTGCCCTTCCCCCGCGGCCGCGTCACGGCCGGAACAACCGGTCAGGCCGGTGTTCGTCAGGGCGAGAGCGAGCAGGGCCGCAGTCGTCCCTCTCCGCCTTCTCATCGCAGTCGACCCCCGTACCGGGATTGGTGGAACCCTTCCCGTTCAACGAGGGTCCGCGGGGACCGTCACGCCCGGTACCGTGGTCGGGTGCCCGACCTGGAGGACCTGCCGGCTGCCGGCCTGCACCACACGACGACCGACGAGCGGGGCTCCTTCGTGAGCGCGCGCTGTACCTGCGGGTGGCGCGGCCCCGCCCGCCGGTCCCGCGAAGGCGCCAGGGCCGACGCCCGCGCCCACC
>NZ_BAAHCA010001156.1:0-1347 GCF_054776295.1 Streptomyces sparsus | reverse complement strand
GAGGCGGCCGTCGGCCGCCTCCAGGGTGACGCCCTGCTCGACGGTGCCGCCCAGCCAGGCGTGTTCCGCCCAGTACGTCAGCTGCACGCCAGGTCCTCCAGTACGTCGGCGAGCGCGGTCACTCCGGCGGCGCAGTCGTCCTCCGCGGCGGTCTCGGCGGGTGAGTGGGAGACGCCGGTGGGGTTGCGCACGAACAGCATGGCGGTGGGCAGCAGCGCGGACAGGATGCCCGCGTCGTGTCCGGCGCCGGTGGGCAGCACCGGCACGGGCCCGCGGGCGCCACCGGGCCGGTCGGCGAGGCGCTCGGTGAGGTGACCGGTGATGCGGTCGCGCAGGTCGTGGGTGAACTCCACGACGGGCGTGAACGACTCCCGGGTGACGTCCACGGTGACGCCGTCGAGTTCGGCGCGTTCGGCGGCGGCCCGTTCGACGGCGGCGACCACGGCGCCGAGGGTGCGCTCGTCCGGGGCGCGCGAGTCGAGCCAGCCGCGGATCCGGGAGGCGATGGCGTTGACCCCGCCGGGGTCCACGGCGACCTTGCCGAAGGTGGCCAACGCGCCCGTCGCGGCTGCGTGTTCCCGGGCGGCGAGCACGGTGTGCGCGTAGGTCAGCATCGGGTCGCGGCGGTCGGCGAGCCGGGTCGTCCCGGCGTGGTTCGCCTCGCCGTGGAAGTCGAAGCGCCACCGGCCGTGCGGCCAGATGGCGGACGCGACACCGACCGGGTGCGGGGTGTCGGCGAGCGCGCGGCCCTGCTCGATGTGCAGTTCGACGAACGCGCCGATGCGGCCGAGGCGTTGCGGGTCGGGGCCGATGGCGTCCGGGTCGTGTCCGGCGCGTTCCATGGCCCGTGCCAGGGTGACGCCGTCGGCGTCCCGCAGCCGGTGGGCCCGGTCCACGGTGAGTTGTCCGGCCGACAGGCGGGAGCCGGTGCAGGCCAGGCCGAACCGGGCGCCCTCCTCGTCGCCGAAGTTGACGATCGCGACCGGTTTGCCGAACGTCACGCCGCGGCTGTGGAGTTCGTCGAGCGCGGCGAAGGCGGACACGACGCCCAGCGGGCCGTCGAAGGCGCCGCCGTCGGGCACCGAGTCGAGGTGCGAGCCGGTGACGACCGCGTCGGAGGCGGTGCGGTCGCCGAGCCAGGCCCACTGGTTGCCGTTGCGGTCGAGTTCGTGGTCCAGGCCGCGGCTCTCGGCCTGGGCCCGGAACCAGGCGCGGCAGTCGGCGTCGGCGGGCGTCCAGGCGTGCCTGCGGTATCCGCCGGTGGTGTTGTCCCGGCCGATGCGGGCCAGGTCGCGCCACATCTCGTGGAAGGACGCCCCCGGCCGCAGACCGGCCGCCGCCCGGGCG
>NZ_BAAHCA010001155.1:0-1351 GCF_054776295.1 Streptomyces sparsus | reverse complement strand
CACGGTGTCCGCGCTGGTCAAGGACGTGCGGAAGGGAGCGGCCTGATGCCGCAGGGACAACCGAGTGTGGTGCCGGACGACGGGCTCACCACCAGGCAGCGGCGCAACCGGCCGCTGCTGATGGTGCACACCGGCACGGGCAAGGGAAAGTCGACGGCCGCCTTCGGGCTGGCGCTGCGCGCCTGGAACCAGGGCTGGCCGGTCGGGGTGTTCCAGTTCGTCAAGTCGGCCAAGTGGAAGGTCGGCGAGGAGCGGGCGCTGCGTGTCCTCGGCGACTCCGGTGAGGGCGGCACGGTCGCCTGGCACAAGATGGGCGAGGGCTGGTCCTGGGTGCAGCGCGACATCTCCTCCAGCGAGGACGCCGCCCGGGAGGGCTGGGAGCAGGTCAAACGCGACCTCGCCGCGGAGACGTACCGGCTGTACGTGCTGGACGAGTTCGCGTACCCGATGCACTGGGGCTGGGTGGATCCGGCCGAGGTCGTCGAGGTGCTGCGGGAGCGGCCCGGGACCCAGCACGTGGTCGTCACCGGCCGCAACGCCCCGCAGCCGCTGCTGGACGCCGCCGACCTGGTGACCGAGATGGGCAAGGTCAAGCACCCCATGGACGCCGGCCAGAAGGGCCAGCGGGGCATCGAATGGTGACGGTCCCCCGGCTGGTCGTCGCCGCGCCCGCGTCGGGCAGCGGCAAGACCACCGTGGCCACCGGCCTGCTGGCCGCGTTCGCCGCGGCGGGGCTGAAGGTCTCACCGCACAAGGTGGGGCCCGACTACATCGACCCGGGTTACCACTCGCTGGCCGCGGGGCGCCGGGGCCGCAACCTCGACGCCTACCTGTGCGGCCCGGAGCTGGTCGAGCCGCTGTTCCTGCACGGTTCGGCCGGCGCGGACGTGGCCGTGGTCGAGGGGGTGATGGGCCTGTACGACGGGGCCGCCGGGCAGGGCGAGCTGGGCTCGACCGCGCAGGTGGCGAAGCTCCTGCGGGCGCCGGTCGTGCTGGTGGTCGACGCCTCGTCCCAGTCCCGCTCCGTCGCCGCGCTGGTGCACGGCTTCGCCTCGTGGGACCCGGAGGTGCGGCTGGCCGGGGTGGTCCTCAACAAGGTCGGTTCCGACCGGCACGAGGAGCTGCTGCGGGAGGCGCTGGACGAGTCGGGGGTGCCGGTGCTGGGTGTGCTGCGGCGGGAGCGCCGGGTGCGCACGCCGTCCAGGCATCTGGGGCTGGTGCCGGCCGCCGAACGGCACACCGAGGCGGTGGAGGCGGTCGCGGCCCTGGCCGAGCAGGTGCGGTCCGGTCTCGACCTGCCCGCGCTGCTGGAGGTGGCCCGCTCGGCTCCGCCGCTGACCGGGCGGGCGTG
>NZ_BAAHCA010001154.1:0-1351 GCF_054776295.1 Streptomyces sparsus | reverse complement strand
GTCCGGACGACCCGGCGCCGCCGCTCGAGGGGAGGTCATCCCGTGAGCGGCGGCGCCGGCACGTGTCCAGGACCGCGGTCCGGCCGGAGGCCCCGGAACGGCGGAAGGTGCCGGCCCGGGGTCCGGTACGGACGCCGCGGTGTCAGGTGAGACAGGTGGTGCGCCGGGCGTTGGCCGGGTCGAGCGCGTTGGCCGTCTCCTGCCAGGTCATCCGGTCCAGCAGCGCGATGGCCAGGTGCTCGGAGACGTTGAACGGGCACAGGTCCTGGAGCAGGACGTTGCGCACCCCGGGCCCGTCGAGGAACTGGGTCCGGTAGGGGGTCACCACCTGGTCGTAGCGGGTCGCGATCACCGTGTACCGGACTCCGGGAACGGTGTCACCGCCCTCGTTCAGCCGGGTCAGGAAGGGCGAACCGGCGATCTGGTCGGTCAACGCGGGAGTGAGTCCGCCCAGCGCCTCCTTCGCGCCCGGGAAGAGCGCGAGCAGCCGGGTGAGGCCGTGCACGTCGGTTCCGTGGTTGTCCGGGGCGATGCCCACCAGGGCGTTCACCTTGTCCGCGCCACCGAGGAACTTCAGGTAGTGCCGCGGCATCATGCCGCCCTGCGAATGGCCGACGATGTCGACCTCCCGCGTGCCGGTCGCCGCCAGCACCCGGTCGACGAACAACGACAGCTGCCCCGCGGACCGCTCGATCGGGCCGAGGCCGTGGAAGAAGGGCACGCCGGGCAGTTGGCCGTAGTCGAGCGAGAAGACGCAGTAGTCGCGCCGGACCAGGTACGGGGCCAGGCCGAGCCAGTTGTCGACGGAGTTGCCGAGCGTTCCGTGGACGAGCACCACCGCGCGGGGATGCTCGGCCGAGGGCTTGCAGGACCAGTTGTTCCAGCCCTTGGTCGTGATGGTGGTGGTCGTGGGGGCGGCAGCGGGCTGCGCGGTGGCCGCAGCCGGTACCAGGGAGATCGTCACCGCGAGTGCGACTGCTCCCAGCAGTCCGCGCGCACGTGCCCAGGACAGCTTCATGGAACTCCTCTGTTGGCCTGAGAGGGGGGTGAGGCCGTGCCAGCGCCGCGCGGTCCGGACCACGTCATTGCTGAATCGCTGTCAATTTACGCACGGGTAACGTGGCGGGAACAGGAGCGTTGCGGTGAAGGAATCGACACAGCGCCTTCACCGCGCTCAAGGTTCCCGGCACTCAGCCGCCTGACTGCCGGCGTTGTGCCGGGAGTGCGCCGGGCCGCGCCGGGACTGCGGGCCGGGAGCCGCCGGACCGCCCCGGGAGCGGCCCTCTCGGTGTCAGCCCCGCGATGTCAGCCCCGCGATGTCAGCCCCGCGATGTCAGCCCCGCGGCGTCAG
>NZ_BAAHCA010001153.1:0-1354 GCF_054776295.1 Streptomyces sparsus | reverse complement strand
GGCCCGCCGCCTGGTGCGCGGTGATCGCCCAGCCGTGCCGCAACGCCTGCGGCACCTGGTGCGGGGCGACCGTGACGGCCCGTCCCGCGCACTCCAGCCGCAGCCCCTCGGCGTCGGCCGACAGCACGGTGCCCGAGAGGCAGCGGCCCGGGGCGGGGGAGTAGGCGACCCGGTCGCCCACGTCGAAGCCGCCGAAGCGGCCGGGGCCCGGGTTGAAACGCTCCTTGAGAGCGGCGTTCAGTGCCCGGGTGCCGGCCGCACCGCCGTGCCCGGGAGTGATGACCTGCGTCTGCTCGGCGGGCACCCCAATCACCCGCGGCACGGAGTCGGCGACCAGCTGCACCGTCCGGTGCACGGCCTCCCCGGCGTCCCGCACCGGAACGATGACCAGTTCGCGGTCGGGCGCGGCCACCTGCTGCAACTCGCCGACGCCCACCCCGGACACCAGCTCGCCCAACGGGCCGGGGTCGGGTGTGCGGGAGACGACACGCGGGCACACCGCCGCGGCCAGTACGTCGGCCAGCACCTCACCGGCGCCCGCCGCACCCAGCAGCTGCGGGTCACCGCTGAGCACCAGGCGGGCCCCGTCGGGCAGCGACTCGGCGACCGTGGCCGCGCTCTCCGCGTCCAGTTGCGGCGCGTCCAGCACCGCCAGCAGGTCGAGCTCCCAGGCGCCGTCCTCGTCCCGGGCGGGCCCCTCCAGACCGGCCAGCAGGTCGGCCACCGTCACCAGCAGCCCGACCGCGGTCAGCAGCACCGGCTCCGGCAGCCGCCGCGCCACCATGGCACCCAGCGGAACGGTCAGCGCGGCGGCACCGACCAGCGGCAGCATCGCCCGCAGCGTGACCCGCCGCCAGGTGGCGAGCAGCCCGACGCCGCTGATCGCGATGCCCGCGCAGTTCGCGAGCGCCACCCCGTCCAGCGGCCCCACCAGCAGCACCAGACCGGAGGCGGCGACCAGCCCGAAACCGATGCCGGCCATGCGCTGCACCGCCGAGCCGAGAAAGACGACACCGCCGAGCAGCGGGAGGAAGTACCAGGTCGACGACACCCGACCGAGGCTATGCCCCGGCTGCTCCCGGCCGGGCACCCGCCCTGCCGGCCCGGTCGGGTGGCTGCCCGGTGCGGCCGTAGTGCTCCCGCAGCGCGGTGTGTGCGGCCGGGGACGGGCCGGTGGCGTCCAGCGCCAGCAGTGCCGCGCCCAGCACCGGGGGAGCGGTGACGACCGAGACGGTGGCGAGCGGAGCACGGTCGGCCAGCCCGGTGACGATCCGCTCGTGCAGCCTCGGGTGCCGGGCGGCGGCGGCGCTGCCGCCGAGCAGCACCGGTACCGGCTCGGTCAGCAGCCCCAGCC
>NZ_BAAHCA010001152.1:0-1356 GCF_054776295.1 Streptomyces sparsus | reverse complement strand
GTGGCGCTGCTCGCCCACACGGTGACCGCGCCGCCGCCACCACCGGCCGCGACCGACACCAACCCCGCTCGCTCCGGCGCGCACCGGGCCTCCGCGCCGCGCGATGACGCGCTGCCCCGCTCGGTACCCGTCGAGGTGCGGGTGCCGAGGATCGAGCTGACCGCCCGGATCACCGAGGTGGGCATCGCGACCGACGGGTCCGTGGACCTGCCCGCCGAACCCGACGACGTGGGCTGGTACGGCGGCTCCGCCACACCAGGCGAGAACGGCCACACCGTCCTGGTCGGGCACCTCGACTCGGACACCGGGCCGGCCGCCTTCTACGGCCTCGGCGCGTTGCGCCGCGGCGACCGGGTGGAGCTGACCCGCCGGGACGGACGGACCGCCGTCTTCGAGATCGACACCCTCACCGTGCGGCCCAAGCGCGGCTTCCCGTCCCGGAAGGTGTACGCCCCGACCCTGGGCCCCCGGCTGACGCTGATCACCTGCGCCGACTGGGACGCCGAGGCCGAGACCTACCGGTCCAACCTGGTCGTCACCGCGCACCCCGCCGACTGACCACGCCCGGCCTACCCCTCGGCTCCGGCGCGAAGGCGGCCGGGCGGAGGGGCGCAGGGCGGCCGCCGTCAGGCGCCGAAGCCCTTGGCGCCCTTGACCGGCTTCGCCCCCGCCAGCAGGTGGGCGGGCACCAGGTCGCGGGCCGGCTCCGAGTAGCCGACCGAGACGATGCGGTCGCCCAGGTACGTGAAGCTGGTCAACGAGGCGAGCGTGCACTGCCGGTTGCGCGGGTCGTGCCACAGCCGGCGGCGCTCCACGAAACTGCGGACTATCCAGATCGGCAGCTGGTGGCTGACGCACACCGCCTCGTGCCCGAAGGCCGCGTCCTTGGCCGCGTCCAGCGCGCCCTTCATCCGCGCGACCTGCTCCATGTACGGCTCGCCCCAGGACGGCCGGAACGGGTTGCGCAGGTGGCGCCAGTTGCCCGGCCTGCGCAGCGCTCCGTCGCCGACCCCGAAGGTCTTGCCCTGGAAGACGTTGCCGGCCTCGATGAGCCGCCCGTCGGTGCCCACCTCCGTGCTGTGCGCCTTGGCGATCGGTTCCGCCGTCTCCTGGGCGCGCTCCAGCGGCGAGGCCACCACGGTGGTGACGTCGCGGTCCGCGAGGTGCTCGGCCACCCGGTCGGCCATCCGCCGGCCGAGGTCGGAGAGGTGGTAGCCGGCCAGCCGGCCGTAGAGGATGCCGTCCGGGTTCTCCACCTCGCCGTGCCGCATCAGGTGGACCACGGTGACCGTCTTGTCGTGCGCGTCGCGCAGCGGCCCGCTCATGCCGGCACCGCCTCGGCGACGGCCCGGTGGT
>NZ_BAAHCA010001151.1:0-1357 GCF_054776295.1 Streptomyces sparsus | reverse complement strand
CACCCCAGCTCCCGGGCCCGCAGTGCCCAGCGCAGCCGGTCGCGGCGCACCGGCGGCAGCAGCGTCGCCGCCTCCGCCTCGTCGACGAAGCGCCAGCCGCGGAGTTCGGCGCCCGGCAGCAGCAGCTCCGCGGCTTCGTCCGTGCCGAGCCGGCCCCCGTCGAAGAGCAGGCGCAGCCCGCCGAAACCCGGTGGCGCGGGCGGCTCCCAGTCGATCACCAGCAGCCGCGGCTCACGTTCCAGGGTGAGGCCGAGTTCCTCGGCCACCTCCCGC
Source organism: Streptomyces sparsus (assembly GCF_054776295.1). Lineage (NCBI taxonomy): Bacteria > Bacillati > Actinomycetota > Actinomycetes > Kitasatosporales > Streptomycetaceae > Streptomyces > Streptomyces sparsus. The sequence goes on along the minus strand of NZ_BAAHCA010001151.1, from coordinate 1,084 downwards.
ACCCCGGCCCTGGCCGGCGCCTCCCCGGGCTCGACGACACCGCCGGGAAACTCCCAGCCCGGCTTGTACGTGGGATCGACGAGCAGCACCCGGTCCTGCTCGTCGAACAGCAGCACCCCGGCGGCGACGGTCTCCGCCGCCGGTTCGGGACTCTGCACGATGTCGCACGCGCCGCCGCCGTCCCGGAAGGCGGCGGCGACGTGCTCGGCGATGCGCCGGGGGGTGAGCGTGGCGACGTCCACCCGGCACGCGTCCGACGCCAGCCAGGGCAGCGCCCGGCCGTAGTCGCCGAGCCGGCGCAGCCGCCACCCGCGCGCCTCCTCGCTACCGGGGGTCGAGGGCCGGTCTATCCGTTCCCGAAGGATCGTTTCATCCGCGTCCAGCAGGAAGTGGCGCACCTCGATGCGACGGGCGGCGAGACCACCGAAGATCTCGTCGCGGTACTCCTGGCACAGCAGCGTCATCGGCACCACGAGCGGGCCGGGGACCTCGGTGAGCAGGGCGGCGGCGGTGTCGACCACCAGCCGGCGCCAGGAGGGCAGGTCCTGGAAGTCGTCGACCTGTCCGAGCCGTTCCTTGGGCAGCATCCGCCGCAGCCCCGCGCCGACCAGCTCCGGTTCGAACAGCGTGCTGTCGGGAAGCAGTTGCACGAGTTCCTGAGCCGCAGCGGTCTTGCCGGCACCGAAGGCGCCGTTCAGCCAGACGATCACGGGTTCCCCTCTTCACTCGCCCCCCGTTCAGTGCCCGCAACACCCTGCCACGGAAACGCGCGCCGCCAAGGGTGCATACGCCGGGCGCGGCAGTGCCGGGGAGGCGCTAACAGCGCACGCCGGGGAGCGTGCGGCAGGCGGCAGCCGCGCCGACCAGCCCGGCGTCGGTCCCGATGGCCGCCGGAACGACCTCCAGCCCCCGGACGAACGACAGCGTGGCGTAGTCGCGCAGGGCTGCTCGCAGCGGGTCGAACAGCAGGTCCCCCGCCTGGGCGACACCGCCGCCGATGACCGCGATGTCGATCTCCACGAGCGCGGCGGTGGCGGCCACGGCCGCCGCGACGGCTCTGGCGGCCCGCTCGAAGGAGCGCAGC
>NZ_BAAHCA010001150.1:0-1369 GCF_054776295.1 Streptomyces sparsus | reverse complement strand
CGGGCGACGCCGACGGATCCGGCGACGGCAGTGGGACCGGCGGGCCCGGCGGCGACGGAACCGACGGCGACGGAACCGGCGGTGGGCCGGCTGCCGGCACGGTACGGCTGGAACGGTTCTCCGCGCCGTCGTCCGCCCGCGTAGCCGGTCCGGCGCGCGAGGTGCGCATCCAGGTCAGCGGGCTGCCGCGCACCTCCGGTTTCTTCGAGGTCTGGCTGATGGACGCGGCCGGGAAGAAGCTGATCTCGCTCGGGGTCCTGCACGACGACGGCACTGCCACCCTGCCGCTGCCGCCCGGCGTCGACATCGGCGAGTACTCCCAGGTGGACGTCTCCGACCAGGCGTTCAACGGCAGCCCCGCACACTCCGGGAGGAGCGTCGTCCGGGGCTCGCTGACCGGCTGACGTCGCCGGACCACCCGTCTCGACACCCGGACCACCCGTCTCGACAACCGGGCGCGGCCGTTGCCGGGCGCGTTCGGCTGTCGCAGCGCGCTCTCCTGCGCCCCGTTGTGTGCTTCCGTCCGCCGGGGTGCCCTCGGCGCGGCGTCACCGGCTCGTGCGCTTATCGGGTGACTTGACGGTATGGCGGCGATGTCAGGTCGGCGGCGACCACCATCGTCGTCGTCGGGAAGGCCGCCCGGCGTCACCGTCGAGCGTCTTCCGCACTGTCACTTCCCCCTGGACGCTCGACAAGGAGACATGGCCCATGTTGAAGAACGGGAAGATCGCCGCTGCCCTCGTGACCGGTGCGCTCGCCGCCGGCCTGCTGGGCTCGGCGCCCGCCATCGCGATGGCGGACGACCCCGCCGCCGAGGTGCAGTCCGCGGAGCAGAACGAGGCGCAGTCCGCGGAGCAGTCCGCGGAGCAGAACGAGGCGCAGACCGCGGAGCAGTCCGCAGAGCAGAACGAGGCGCAGTCCGCGGAGCAGAACGAGTCGCAGGGCCAGCTGGCGCACCGCTACGTCCACGGCAAGGTCGTCGCGCACAGCGGCGTCCGGATCCGCGCCAGGGCCACCACCTACTCCCAGGTGCTCGGCGGCTACCACGGTGGCGCCATCATCAAGCTGTCCTGCAAGGTCAAGGGCCAGTGGGTGGACGGCAACAAGATCTGGTACAAGCTCGCCGACCGCAAGGGCTACGTCACGGCCCGCTACGTCAAGAACCTGAAGCCGGTCAACTACTGCCGCTGACCGGCAGCCGGCAGCGCGCCGACCACGCGCTGACACCGGTACCGGTCGCACGCTGACCGGCGCCGACGACGGCCGGGGGCCGTCGTCACCTGCGGGTCCGGATGCTCGGGCGGCACCCGCAGTGACCCTCACACCGCATGACCGCACTGCGGCAGCTCCCGGCCTCCACGGGCCGGGA
>NZ_BAAHCA010001149.1:0-1371 GCF_054776295.1 Streptomyces sparsus | reverse complement strand
CGGGCACCGCGACGGCGGCGAGGAACAGCGGCGCGGCGACGGCCGCCCCGTCGTTCGGCCGCATCAGCGTCACCACGGCGAGCCCGGCCACCACACCGAAGTGCCGGGGCCGCCGCTGGAGGAAGCAGCCCGTGGCGGCGACGGCCCCCATGGCGGTGTAGTGGTTCGGCATGGCGGACGCGGCGTAGAACAGGGTCAGCCACAGCGTGCCGTACAGCGCCGCGGCCAGCCACGCGGCGTGCGGCCGGGTCAGCACCCGCAGCCACGGCCGGAACCCGAGGTAGAGCGCGGTGCTCGACAGCAGCAGGAGCCAGACCCGCAGCAGGACCGTCGAGTCGCTCCAGGTGGCGACCGGCACCAGCAGCAGCGGCACCCCCCGGGTGCGCGGCGAACTGAACGGCGTCGCCGGGCCGAACGGCCCGAAGCGGCTGGCGTAGACGAGTTCGTCCCAGCCGAGCGGCAGGGTCAGCGGCACCAGCGCGTCGGACAGCAGCGCGAACCCGCCGCACACGAGGAGCAGGTTGCGGTGGGCCTTTCGGCGTCTCCCCGGCGCCGCCGGTGGTCGCCCGCCGTCGGTGCCGTGGCCGGTGTCGCCGTCGCGGCCGGTGTGCCCCGCCTGGCCGGTGGCGAGCGGCAAGAAGCTGGTGCGCACGTGACGTCTTCCTCCGGAAGCTCGGTACAGCCCGTTGGCACGCGGCCCGTGGGACGGCCCCGCCGCGCGACCGGTAGGTCGACCGGCCGCCCGGCAGGGGCCACGGCCGGTGCCGCGTGCACGGTCGACGTCCCGCTGTACCCCGTTTCGGGGCCCACCAGACTGCTTCATCGGAGTGACCGGCCCCGACGCGGGCGCCGCCCGGTGGTTGTCGGCCCGGTGCGGGCCGGCTCAGAGGCCGAGCACCAGCTTGCCGCGGACGTGGCCGGACCGGCTGATCCGCTGGGCCTCCGCCGCCTGTTCCAGGGGCAGCGTCTGCTGCACCTCCACGTGCACGGCGCCGGCGTCTACCAGCTCGGCGACGCGCCGCAGCACGTCACCGTCGGGGGCGACCACGACGCGGACCCCGGTCACGCCGGGCACGCGGTGCGACGCGTCGATCGGTTCCGGCAGCGTCACGAGCGTGCCGCCGGGGGCGAGGAGCGTCCACGCGGCCCGCTGCACGTCCCCGCCCACGGTGTCGATGACCACGTCGACCGGTTCCAGGGCGTCCACGGCGCCGGAGGTGCGGTCCACGGCCTCGTCCACGCCGAGCCGGCGCAGGAAGTCCAGGTTGTGCGGGGACGCGGTCGCCACGACGTGCGCCCCTCGCGCCTTCGCGAACTGCACGGCGAAGTGGCCCACGCCGCCCGCGCCGGCGTGCACGAGCACGCGCCGCC
>NZ_BAAHCA010001148.1:0-1371 GCF_054776295.1 Streptomyces sparsus | reverse complement strand
CGGACTGCCGCCACCCCGACCGCCGCCGTCCGACGCTCAGCCGGTGCCGTCGGCGGCGTCCGACGCTCAGCCTGGGGCGGGCCACTGCCGCAGCCGGGACGCGGCCGCGCGGATCTCGGCCAGCCGGTCGTACAGGGCGTCGCCGGGACAGCGGGTGCGGAAGCTGTCCCGGTGTCCGGACACGACGTCCAACCGCACCGACGTGCCCTTGGGATAGCGGCTCTCGCTGTTGCTGGACACCATCCGCACCCGCCCGCGCGGGCTGATCCCCGGGCGCAGCTTCCAGGCCGTCAGCCGCACCACGGCCTCCACCGCGCGATCGGGGACGCGGGCTCCCGTCCCGAACGTACCGATCACGGCGATCCCGACGCTGTCCGCGTTGAACCCCTTGGTGTGCGCACCGTGCACCGGGCGGGACACGCCGCCCGCGCGGCCCTCGTAGACGGTCCCGCACCGGTCGACGAGGAAGTTGTAACCCACGTCGTCCCAGCCCTTGCCCCGTACGTGCTCCCGCTGGAGGGCGCGCAGCATCTCCGGGACGTCGGAGCAGTCGTAGGCGTTGCCGTGCGCGGTGTGGTGCACGAAGACGGCTCGGGCCCGGCCGGTGTACTCCGGCGGTTCCCGGACCAGGTCCTCGTCGGCATCCCAGGCCACCCTGCCCACGATCGGCGGACGCACGTTCTCCGGGCGGACGTCCCCGGAGTCGTCGGCCGACGCGGTGACGGCCACCGGCTCGGGGCGCGGGCCGGGTGCCGGTGACAGCGCCGCCACGGGCGCCAGCAGGGCGAGCGGCAGCACGGCCGCACCCAGGACCACTCGTCGGGACCACATGCCGACCACCCTGCGCCGCCGCGGCCGAACCGTACAGACGAGCGAGCCGTTCGAGTGAACTCGCACGGTGTTCGACCTGGTCAGCACGGGAGCGACGGGTGTGGCGGAATCGGGCGCCGCCGCGCGCACGTCTCTCCCGGCACTCGGCACCCCGCCCGAGCGCCCGGGGGCGCCCGGGCGGGGGATCGCTGGACCGGGCCGTGGCCGCCACCCGCCGGGGGTTAGGGTCACGGCGTTGGGTTCGTCCGGGACGGGGAGGTCCGCAGAGCCATGGACACGCGGGAGCCGGCGGAGCCCCGGCGGATCGGTTCCTACCGGTTGCTGACCCGGCTGGGCGCGGGCGGCATGGGCCAGGTCCACCTGGCCAGGTCGGATCGCGGACGGACGGTCGCGGTCAAGCTGGTCCGGCGGGAACTGGCCGATCGCGGCGAGTTCCGGGCCCGCTTCCGGCAGGAGGTGGAGGCCGCCCGCCGGGTCGGCGGACGGTGGACCGCGCCGGTGCTGGACGCCGACGCCGAGGCCCCGACGCCCTGGGTCGCC
>NZ_BAAHCA010001147.1:0-1378 GCF_054776295.1 Streptomyces sparsus | reverse complement strand
GCCCGCCCGTCCCTGGGCGGACAGGGCCGGGCGGCGGTGCGGTCGGCTACGGCTTGCGGGCCACGCCGCAGTAGAACGCCACATCGTCGGGCTCACCGAACGGGGTCGGCTCGGGACGCCAGCGCGAGCAGGAGACCACACCCGGCTCCAGCAGCTCCATCCCCTCGAAGAAGGAGGCGACCTCCTCGGGGGTGCGCTGCATCAGCTTCGGCGTGCCCACCGAGTTCCAGAACTTCACGGCCTCGTCCACGTCGGTGAGGCCGGGAGCGGTGATCGTGTGGGAGAGCACCAGGTAGCTGCCGGACGGTACGGCGTCGACGAGCTCCCGGATGATGGCGCGCGCCCGGTCGGTGTCGGCGACGAACATGACGATGCCGAGCAGCATGACGGCGGTCGGCTTGGTCAGGTCGAGGGTCTTCGCCGCTTCCCGCAGGATGGCCTCGGGATCGTGCAGGTCCGCGTCGATGTAGTCGGTGGCGCCCTCGGCGGTGCTGGTGAGCAGCGCACGCGCGTGGGTGAGCACCAGCGGGTCGTTGTCGACGTAGACGATGCGCGACTCGGGCGCCGCGCGCTGGGCCACCTCGTGGGTGTTGTCCGCGGTGGGCAGTCCGGTGCCGATGTCGAGGAACTGGCGGATGCCCAGGTCCTGGGTGAGGTGGCGGACCGCCCGCCCGAGGAACGCGCGGTCCGCACGGGCGTAGTCCAGGATCCCGGGGTGCAGCTCACGGATCTGGTCACCGGCCGCCCGGTCCACTTCGTAGTTGTCCTTGCCGCCCAGCCAGTGGTTCCACATCCGGGCCGAGTGCGGGACGGTCGAGTCGATCCGGGACAACACCTGGTCGGAGTCGTCGGTGCCCGAGGTCATGGCATCTCCTGTCGTGCGTCGCGCCTGTGCTGGAACCCAACGTAAGCCCATGCGGAGATCCCGATAAGCACATCGGCCTGTCGATCTGGCCGGATCCTGCCGTTGTGGACGCCCGTGTGCCATCCTCCGGGCCCTTCGGCCGTCCTCCCCGCGCGGGGCGTCGGACCCGGACGGACGCCGGCGGGCCCCCGTTCACCCGAACGCGCGAACACCCTCGTGGTCTGGACCAGTTGGGGACGTACTGGTTAGGCTCACGGCACAGACGTCGGCGTGCGGGGCGCCTGCCGACCGTTCGGGCCGACGACAGGACCGTGTGTGATCGACCTCGTGGTGGTACTCCGGGCCGAGGACGCCGTGCTCGACTTCCTCTCCGTGCTGGCCGCTCCCGGCGAACGTGAGGTACGGGTCCTGCTGGCCGACCGCGGGGTGGTCGTGCCGCTCGCCGCGGGGACGGGTCCGGCCGAGCGGCTGGAGCTGCTCGGCGCCCAGGTGCGGCGGCCCGCCGCCGGGGAC
>NZ_BAAHCA010001146.1:0-1379 GCF_054776295.1 Streptomyces sparsus | reverse complement strand
CCCCCGTCACTGGCGTGCGCGACGGGCGCCAGTCCGGCGGCCACGGCCGCCGCCGCGCCCCCGCTGGACCCGCCCGCGGACCTCGTGGTGTCCCAGGGGGTCCGAGCGGGCGGGCCGACCGCGTTCTCGGTGTAGCAGGGCAGCCCGAACTCGGGGGTGTTCGTCTTGCCCGTCATGATCGTGCCGCCCGCCCGGAGCCGGGTCACCAGGTGGTCGTCCAGGTCGGGCACGTGGTCGGCGTAGGCACGGGAGCCGAACGTGCAGCGCACCCCGGCCACCATGTTGAGGTCCTTCACCGGCACCGGCACGCCGAACAGCGGCGGCAGCGCCCGGCCCTCGCGGCGGGCCGCCGCGGCGGTGCTCTCCGCCTCGGCCGCCTGCTTGCGGGCCAACTCGGGGGTGGGTGTCAGGAAGGCGCCCAGCTCGCCGTCGAGACGCTCCGTCCGGGCGAGGTAGTGCTCGGTCAACTCGACCGGGGACAGCCGACCCTCCCGCACCTCCCGGGCCTGCTCGGTCGCGCTGAGGTCGTGCAACTCCGCCATCGCCGTCCGCCTTCCGTCCGCTGCGCCCCACCGCCCGCGGCCCGGGCGGTGCCAGGCAGCATCGTCGCACTACCCCTGGGTAACCACCACCCTGCCCACGGTGTCGCCGGTGCCTGCCTGGTTGGCGGATATCAGCCCGCGCAGCACCAGGGCCAGCGGGCTGCGCGGCGCCGCCTCGGGCGTGTCCACCGGCAGCAGCGCCCGGCCGCCCCAGGTGCGCCGGTGCCATGCGTCGGGAGCGGTCGGCTGGCGAATGCCGAAGTGCTTCTGCTGCTTGCGGCGCCGGGCGAACTCCGCCTCGTACGCCAGCCACACGGCCCGTGCCTCCTCCAGCTCCTCCAGCGCCGCGACCAGCCGGGCGGGGTCCGGGCCACGGTCGTCCGGACCGAACCCGGCGCGGGCGCACAGGTGGTGCCAGGTCGCGCGGTGGCCGTAGGGGGCGAACCGCTCCAGGCACTTGCGCAGGGCCTGCCGTCGCTCTCCGGGTGTGCGGCTGCTGTCGCGTACTTGAGCGGCAAGCGCTCTGAAACCGGCCAAGGTAACCCACCTCCGACTGAGTCGACCGGAGTCGTCGACTATGGGACGTAACGCGGTGCGCTTTGGATCCGCCCTTGTCAGAGCCTTTCCGCACCGCATACCGACCGGTTAGTCTGCGGTTGCCCGGCAGGCAGCCCCAGCGAGGAGGGACACAGCGCGTGGACGATCCCCGGCAGACCACCGTCGTGGTGACCGGCGCCGGCGCCGGCATCGGTGCCGCCCTGGCCCGCAGCTTCGCCGAGCGCGGCGCCCTGGTCGCCGTGGTCCACCGTCCAGGCGCCGCTGTCGACCACGTGCACA
>NZ_BAAHCA010001145.1:0-1384 GCF_054776295.1 Streptomyces sparsus | reverse complement strand
GGGACGGTGCTGGGACGCCGGGCGCCCAGCCGGCGGCGCAGCCCGTCGGTGAGCCGACCGGCGGTGAAGGTGGCGCCGTGCACGAACCGCATGGCGGGACCGAACGACGGGGCCGTGAGCAGCCCCGCGAAGAACAGGCCGGGGCTCGACGACTCGAAGCGCGGGTCCAGGTACGGTGCCCGGCTGTCGCCGACCGTGCGCAGGGTCCCGCGCAGCGTCGGGTCCAGCAGGTCCAGCCGGTCGAGGTCGGGTGTGAAGCCGGTGGCCGCCACCACGTGGTCGGTGTCCACGGTGGTCGTGCCGCCGTCGGGCTCGGCCAGCCCCAGCCTCAGCCGTCCGCCGACCGGATCGGCGGTGAGCAGCCGGTGGCCGAGCAGTACCGGTACGCGCCCCTCGAAGCGGTCCCGGAGCCACCAGGCCCCGGCCGGGCCCAGTGCGGTGGCGGTGATGCGCAGCCGGGCGGACGCGGGCAGTCGCCGCACCGCCCAGGGCGTCTCGGACCACACCCAGCTGGACCAGCCGGTGCCCAGCCCGCAGTGCGGGTCGCGCAGCGACCGCCAGGCGGACCGTCGCAGCGGCTGCGGTGGCGTGTTCCAGTTCAGCCGGTCGGACCGCGCGACGACGCGGGTGTGCGCGCCCAGTTCGGCGAGCAGGGCGGCGGTCTCCAGCGCCGCCTGGCCGGCGCCGACGACAGTGACGTCCCGGCCCCGGAACCGGGTGAGGTCGCGGTGGTCGCTGCTGTGCGAGGCGAGTTCGGCGGGCAGGCCGCGCAGGACTTCGGGCAGGTGCACGAAGGGCATCACACCGACGGCGAGCACCACGGTGCGGCTGAGCAGTGTCCCGCCGTCGGCGGTGTCCAGCCGGTAGCCGCCGGCCTGCCGACTCAGCGCGCTGACGGTCCGCTCCTCCACCGCCGGGCCGACCTGCTCGCCGAACCATCGCCCGTAGTCGGTGAAGACGCGGATCGGCAGCGGGTTGCCGTGTTCGGCGGGCAGGCCGCGCTCCGCGCAGTAGGCGGCGAGCGTGCGGGTACGGCCGGGGTCGGAGAGGTCGGAGGCCCACGGCTCGGACTTTAGGAACATGCCCTGGGGCATGTGGTCGCGCCAGGACGCCATCGGTCGGCCGAGTACGCGGACGTCCAGGCCGGCGGCGGCGGCGTGGGAGGCCACGGAGAGTCCGTACGGGCCGGCGCCCACCACTACCAGGTCGTGCATCGGAGGTTTCCTGTCTGTCGGATGGTCGGGGCGGGCCACGGGGCCTGCCGTGCGTCGGGGCGGCTCACCGGGCGGGGGTCGGGCTGCTGCTGTCCGCGCCGGACTGCTCGGAGGGGGCCCGTGGGCGCGGGGGCAGCACGGGAACCGGGTCACCGCCCGCGGCCTCCGCG
>NZ_BAAHCA010001144.1:0-1384 GCF_054776295.1 Streptomyces sparsus | reverse complement strand
GACCGCCCGCGTGCGGCGGACCTGCTCACCGACGACGCCGGACGCGGCAGTCTCGTCCCGGCCCAGTACGTCCTGGTCGCCGCGGTCGCGGTCGGCTACGCGGGCGCGGCCCTCGTCCGGCAGCCCGAGCGGCTGCCAGAGCTGCCCCTCACCCTGGCGCTGCTGACGGCGGTGTCCGCCGGCGTCCACCTCGCCGGTCGGTGGACAGCGGGCGGTCGGCCGGTCGTGCACTCGGTCGTCCGTTCCCGGGAGGCGGGGGACCTGGACGCGCCGATCCGGCCGGGCGACGACATCGAGATCCGCGGCACCGGGTTCGTCCCGCCGGGCGCCCGACCGCCACACCTGCTGGCGCGAACCGTCGTGCGGATCGGCCCGGTCCACGTCCACGTGCCGCTGGTGCCGGTCCCCGGCGGCTTCGCCAATCCGTCCGACACGATCCTGACCGTGCCCGTGCCGGCGGAGGTCGAGCCGGGCATGCTGGAGGTGCAGGTCGTCACCGCGGCCGGGGTCGAGTCGAACCGCCACACGATCGAGGTCATGGACTGAGGTCAGGGACTGAGGTCAGGGACCGGGCGATGCCGGTCGAGGGGCGCTGAACCTGCCGTCCGGCCACCGCGTACTGCCTCACGAGAGATCAACGGGGAAGGCTCCCCGTACGCACGACACCACCGGAACCACGGCACCCGGCGTTCCGTTCCCACCGGAGACGCCGGAAGCGCAGGACACCGGACCACCTTGCGGGAAGGGGCAGCACCATGGCTCACTCGTCTCACTCGGATCGGCAGGACGGACCCCAGCTCGACCCGGGCGACGCCGGTCCCCGCGCGGACCTCGCGCGCCTGGCGCTGCTGCCGCTGCGGCTGTTCCTCGGCGTCACGTTCGTCTACGCCGGCCTGGACAAGCTCACCGACCCGGCGTTCCCGGCGTCCATGACCGCGCTGCTCCAGTCGATCCCCGGAGCCGCCGCGCCCTGGCTGCTGGACCTGGCGCTCAATGATCCGGAGACCTTCGGGTACGCCATCGCCTTCGGTGAGATCGCGGTGGGTCTGGGCACCCTGGTCGGGCTGCTGGCCCGAATAGCCGCGGTGGGCGGCGCGCTGATCTCGCTGTCGTTCTGGCTCACCATCAGCTGGGACGTCGGTCCCTACTACTACAGCCAGGACCTGCCGTACCTGGTCGCGTGGATCCCGCTGATCATCGCCGGCGCGCCGCTGTTCTCCTTGGACGCGCTGATCGGTCAGCGCCGCCGTCGCCGCGGCAACCGCAGCTACGGCTGACCTTCACCGAAGCCGGTCACAGCCCCGGTCGCCGAAGCCGACCACCGGTCCCAGCCACCAGGCCCCCTGGCCCGCACCGGCCGGCCCCGCGCCCCGGCCGGGCGGTG
>NZ_BAAHCA010001143.1:0-1385 GCF_054776295.1 Streptomyces sparsus | reverse complement strand
CGGGAGTGTCAGCCGGTGCCGCCGGCTCAGAGGACGCGGGTGATCCGCGCGCCGGTCCCCGGCTCGGTCAGCGGCTCCGCCAGCTCCACCGGCACCCGCACCTGGCCCGGCCCGGCCCCCACGGTCAGCGTGCCGACCTCGGTACCGGCTGCGGCCGTGGCGGGAATCGTCTCGTCACCCGTCGTCAGCGCCAGGTCCACCTTCAGCCCGGACCAGCCGACCGCCGTGACGTCCTCGGTCGCGACCACCGGCGTCCGGCCGCCCAGCCCGTCGTCGACGTGGCCCACCACGTCGCCCTTCTTCACGATCTTCTCCGAGGTCAGCAACTCGCCCGCCGAGCTGATCAGCTCCCGGCCGGCGCTCAACGCACCCTCCAGGATCGAGTTGCCCGGGCCGGCCGGCGGCTGGCTGAGCACCGCCCCGATGACGAGCTGCTTCGTCCCGCCGACCTCCTTCTCCGCCGCGAACAGCAGGTTGCCGCCCGCCGCGGTCGTGGTGCCGGTCTTGATGCCCACCGTGCCGTCGTACGGCACCAACTGGTTCCAGTTGCTGTGGTTCTTGCCGTTGCGGTCGTTGTACGACGGCTGCGCCACGGACGCCCGGAACGCCTCCAGTTCCATCGCCGCCCGGCCCAGCTTCACCTGGTCCACCGCGGTGCTGACGGTCTCCTTCCGCAGCCCGCTGGGGTCGGTGTACGTGGTGTTCTTCATCCCGAGCTCGTCGGCGGTCGTGTTCATCTTCTCGACGAACGCCTTCTCGGTACCGGAGTCCCACCGCGCGATCAGCCGGGCCACGTTGTTCGCCGAGGCGATCATGATGGCGTTGAGCGCCTCCGCCTGCGTGAGGGTCTCCCCCTGCTCCACGTCGATCGTCGACTCGCCCTGCTCGCTGAGGCCGGCCTCCTCCTCGGCCTGCTTGTCGACCGGGATCGACTTCCCGTCCTCGCCGGACTTCATGGGGTGGTCCCGCAGCAGCAGGTAGGCGGTCATCGTCTTGGCGACGCTGGCGATCGGCACCGGCTTCTGCTCACCCGAGGTGCCGAGCGAGCCGAGACCGTCGATCTCCATCGCCGCCTGGCCCGACTCCGGCCACGCCACGCTCGGCTTGCCGCCGTCGAAGGTGTGGCTGGACTGCGCGGTCAGGCTCAGCGACGGCTCCGGCAGCGGTCGCAGCAACTGCGCGGTGACGAAGGCGATCACCAGCAGCAGCACCAGCGGCGTCCAGATCTTGACCCGGCGGACCAGCACCCGCATCGGCGTCTCGGGCGGTGCCGGCTTGTTCGTCAGCTGCGCCAGCAGGTCGAGGGGCCGCTCACCGGGGCCGGGCGGCAGCGGCTGCTGCCGGGTCCGCTCCACCTCGGCCGGCCCGGCCTCGGCCGGCGTGAC
>NZ_BAAHCA010001142.1:0-1386 GCF_054776295.1 Streptomyces sparsus | reverse complement strand
CGCCGCCCACGGCGGCAGTGCCGACGGGCACATCGCCCACCTGGGACAGGCCGGGGCCCGCATCTCGCTGGTCGGCGCCGACGGCCAGTGGGGCGACCTCGTCGCCGGCAGCGTGGAGCAGGCCCGGGAGGCCGCCGAGCAGGCCGGCCTCACCGTGCACGAGGAGTTCGACGGCGAACTGGCCGCCCGGGTCCGCACCGGCCCCTACGAGTGGTCGCGCATGGCCGGCATCCAGCTCGGCGGCCCGAGCAATACCTGAGCGGTGCCCGCCGCGTTAGACCGGGCATGGAGCCCCTCGTCGACCAGTACAGCCGTGGAGCCCTGCACGGGGAACTGGGACTGGGGGCGTTCGAGACCCGACTGGCCGTCGCCGCGGGCGGTGGGACCGCGCCCGCCCCGGCGGGGGCCACCTTCTTCGACAGCCGCCTCGGACTCGCCGTCCGCCGCTGGTGCCCGCCACTGCTCGGTCTGGAGCCGTACTGCTCGCCGGTGCGCTGCCTGGCCCGGCGGCGGGAGCTGGGCGCCTACACCGCCGGGCGGGCGCTGCTGCGCGGCAGCGGCATCGGGACCTTCCTGGTGGGTCCCGACTCAGAGACCGGCGGTGAGCTGACCACCCCCGCCGAACTGGCGTCCGCGGGCCGGGCGCAGGCGTACGAGGCGGTGTGCCTGGGCCAGCTCGCCGCCCAGGTCGCCGACACCTCCGGCACCGTCGGAGCCTTTCTCACCAACGCGGCGGAGGCCCTGCACGCCGCCGCCCGGCAGGCCGTGGCCTTCGTGTCGGGAGGCGGCTTCCTGGAGGGCTCGGCCCCGGGGCTGCCCGAGGTGCTGCGCGCGGCCGGACGCTGGCTGCGCGACCGGGAGCGGCCACCGGAGCCGGTGGTCGTTCGCCACCTGCTGTGGAGCGCGCTCACCACGGGCCGCCCTGTCCAGGTGCACTGCGGTGATCCGGCCGGTCTCACGGACTTCCTGCGCACCACCGGTGGCCTGGGCGCCACCGTGGTGCTGCTGCCACGGCACCCGCACCACCGGCGCGCCGCCCAGCTGGCGGCGGCCTTTCCGCACGTCTACGCGGACGTCGGACCCGACCCGGCACGGACGCTGGGCGAGGCGCCCTTCGGCAAGCTGCTGTTCTCCAGCGGGGCCCGCGCGCTGCCGGAGCTGTACGTCGTCGGCGCCCGGCAGTTCGTCTCGGCGCTCGACCGGCTGCTGGTGTCCTGGGTCGCGGAGGGGCACTGCCTCCGGGCCGACGCCGACCGGGTGGCGGCGATGGTGTCGGGCGGCACCGCCCGCCGGGTCTACCGGCTGGACGACCGGCCGAGCGCGGGCGCCCTGGCCGTCCGGCGGCCCTGACCTCCTGACCGCTCGCCGCCTGACCGCTCGGCCAGG
>NZ_BAAHCA010001141.1:0-1387 GCF_054776295.1 Streptomyces sparsus | reverse complement strand
CCGCTCCGCCCCGCGCGCCGCCGAGACCGTGGACGACCGGTCGGCCCACCGCAGACGGGATCGCCTGGCCATCGACGCGCGCCTGTCTCGGCGTCTCGGCCATGGTCCTGCCCACCCGGCCGCAGGGGGCGCCTGACCGTACGCCTGCTCTCCCGGGCGCCCACACCCGCATGCCGGGCCCGGGGACGCAAGCGGGCCCGGCGGTCGGACTGCCACCGGCGTGCGCTGGTGGGCGCGGACGGCCGGGTGCGCTGGGCCGAACGGACCATTCTGCTCGGTCACCCGCCAGGTCACGCGGCACGGGCAGGCCGAGCCCGCATTATCGGCTTAACAGACCACGCCCGCCCTCCCCCAGCCTGGACGGGCTGGGAGGCGCCCCCTGGATGTGCCGCCGTGCCTCGTTTCAGCATCATCGTCCCCGCCCACCAGGTGCAGGCCTACCTGCCGGAGTGCCTGGAGTCCGTACTCACCCAGTGCTTCACCGACCTCGAACTCATCGCGGTGGACGACTGTTCACCCGACGCCTGCGCCGAGATCCTCGCCGAGTCGGCCGCCGCCGATCCCCGCATGACCGTGCTGCGGCTGCCGGAGCAGTCCGGCGCCGGTCCGGCCCGCAACGCCGGGCTCAGTCACGCCCGCGGCGACTACGTGCTGTTCCTCGACAGCGACGACGCCCTCGCGCCCGGTGCCCTCCAGGCCGTCGCCGACCGCCTGCTGGAGACCGCCGAACCCGACGTGCTGGTCTTCGACCACGTGCGCGCCTTCTGGCACGGCGGCACCGACCGCGGGGGCCGGGCAGGGCTGCTGGCCCACCGGGACCCGCAGGTGTTCCGGCTGCGGGACCGGCCGGCGCTGCTGCGGCTGCCCCCGGTCGCCTGGAACAAGGTGTACCGCCGGGACTTCCTGCGGCAGGAGGGGCTGGCCTTCCCACCGGGTGCCTTCGAGGGCACGTCGTTCAGCTGGGCCGCCCTGCTGACGGCGGAGGCCGTGACGGTCCTGGACCGGACGTGCCTGCTGAACCGGCAGCGGCGCAGAGGAGCCGCGCAGACGGCCGCGGACCGGCGGCCCTTCGACGTCTTCGCCCAGTACGACCGGGTCTTCCGCTTCCTCACGGAACGACCGGAGCTCGCCCGCTGGGGCCCGCTGCTGTACCGGAGGATGACCGACCACCTGCTGTCCCTCTTCCTCACCCCCGGCCGATTGCCGAAGTCCTGCCGGACGGAGTTCTTCCGCCGCAGCAGCAAGCAGTGCCTCCGGCACCAGGGCGTCGCCGGGCGCAGCGACCTGCGGCAGTCACTCGTGCGGCTCGGGGCCCGGCGCACCTGCCGGCTGCTGTGCGCCTCACGCGGCCTGCGGCACGGCCTGGGCCGACTGGCCCGCAGGGTGC
>NZ_BAAHCA010001140.1:0-1392 GCF_054776295.1 Streptomyces sparsus | reverse complement strand
CCCGCCCCGCCCAGCACCGCTGGCTGCGCGACCACGTACTGCCCGGCCCCGAGGAGACCAGGCCGGTCCTCTACAACTCCTGGGAGGCCACCGGCTTTGAGGTCACCGAGGACAACCAGCGGGCCCTCGCCGACCGCGCGGCCGCCCTGGGCGCCGAGCTGTTCGTCGTCGACGACGGCTGGTTCGGCCGCCGTGACGACGACCGGGCCGGCCTCGGCGACTGGACGCCGCACCCGCGGCGTTTTCCCGACGGCCTGCGGCCGCTCGCCGACCACGTGCACTCCCTGGGCATGCGGTTCGGACTGTGGGTGGAGCCGGAGATGTTCAATCCCGAGAGCGACCTGTACCGGACGCACCCGCACTGGTCCGCACACGCTCCCGGCCCCGCCCCGACTCCGCGCCGCAACCAGCTGATGCTGGACTACACGCGGGACGACGTCGTCGACTGGGCCACCGAGGTGCTGTCCGCGACCGTGCGGGAGAACGCCGTCGACTTCCTCAAGTGGGACTTCAACCGGTCGGTCACGGAAGGGGGCGGCGCCCCCGGGGCGGACCGTTCGCTGTACGTCCGGCACGCCGAGGGCTTCCACGAGGTGCTCGACCGGCTGCGTTCCCGCTTCCCCGCCCTGCGGGTGGAGTCCTGCGCCGGTGGCGGCGGCCGGATCGACGCGGCCGTACTGCGCCGCACCGACCAGGTGTGGCCTTCCGACAACACCGACCCCGTGGACCGGCTGGCGATCCAGGACGGCTTCACCCAGCTGTGGCCGGCTGCGGTGATGTCCTCCTGGGTGACCGACAGCCCCAACGCCCTGACCGGCCGCCGCACCCCGCTGCGGTTCCGGTTCCACGTCGCCATGGCCGGCGTCCTCGGCCTCGGGGGTGACCTGCTGACGTGGTCCCCGGAGCAGCTGGCCGAGGCCGCGGACCTGGTGGCCGCCTACAAGCAGGTCCGGCACCTGGTACAGCACGGTGACCTGTACCGGCTGCGGCGCCCGGCTGCCGGCCGCAGCGACGCGGTCGCGTACGTGCGGGCGGACGGGAACGAGGCGGTGGTCCTGGTACGGCGCCCGGACGCCGGCTTCCATCCCGCCGAACCGCCGCTGCGCGTACCGGGGTTGAGGGCCGACACCTGGTTCACGGCGGAGGGGACGGGGCTGCGCCGGTCGGGTGCGGCACTCGCCGCCCACGGCCTGCCGGTGGAACTGCCACCCGGCGAGTACGCCAGCGCGCTGGTGTGGCTGCGCGGCGACAGCGCGTGATCGCGTGAGCGGACGGGCGGGCTCGCGGGGTCACCGGGGACGAGAGGGAGCCCACGCGTACCGCCGGCCGAACCGCCGCCGCCGTACGATCGAGATGTGGCGGGACGCGGCTGGACGACGCGGCCGTGGGCGG
>NZ_BAAHCA010001139.1:0-1393 GCF_054776295.1 Streptomyces sparsus | reverse complement strand
CCTCACCACCGCCACCCATCCGCTGCTCGGCGCCGAGGTCACGCCGGCCGCCTCCGGAGGGCTGCTGCTCACCGGACGGCTGTCGCTGCGCTCCCACCCGTGGCTCGCCGACCACACCGTGCTCGGCCGGGCCATCATGCCCGCCACCGGATTCCTCGACCTGGCGGTGCACGCGGGCGACCGCGCCGGCTGCGGGCACCTGGCCGAACTCACCCTGCTCAGCCCGCTGGTCGTCCCCGCCGACGGCGCGGTCCGCATCCAGGTCGCCGTCGAGGCACCCGACGAGGCCGGGCTGCGCGCCTTCACCGTGCACGCCGGGCCCGCCGACGGTCAGGAGGACTGGCAGCGGCACGCCCAGGGCGTGCTGTCCCCGCACGTCCCCCAGGCGCCGGCGGACGACCTCACCGCCTGGCCGCCGCCGGGAGCGGTGGCCGTGTCCGCCGAGGACCCCTACGAGGGCTTCGCCGCGGCGGGCTTCGCGTACGGGCCGAGCTTCCGCGGCCTGCACACCGTGTGGACCCGCGGCGAGGAGGTCTTCGCCGAGGTCGCCCTGCCCGAACCGCAGCGTGCGGAAGCGGCGCACTTCGGCCTTCACCCGGCACTGCTCGACGCCGCCGTCCAGGCACTGCTGGTCCGGCGTCCCGGCGCCCACGGCACCGACCCCGGCGACGGAGCGGCCGAACCGATGCTGCCCTTCGCCTGGACCGGGCTGACCCTGCACGCCGTGGGCGCCACCGCGCTGCGGGTGCGCCTCGCGCCCGCCGGCCACGACCACGGCTACCGCGTCCTCGTCACCGACACCACCGGCAGCCCGGTCGCGTCCGCCGACGCGATCACCCTGCGCCGGGTGTCCACCGCCGAGGGCACCGGCGCCCCGCGCCCCGAACTGCTGCGCCTCCAGTGGCGCGAGGCCGTACCCGCCCCTGCGGCGCTGCGGCCGGAGACGGTGCGCTGGATCGTCCTCGGTGACGGCGACGACCGGCTGGCCGCCGCCCTGGACGCGGCCGGCATCCACCTGGAGGCGTACGCCGACCTCGAAGCGCTGGGCAAGGCCGTCGAGACCGGCATGACCATGCCGGACCTGGTCCTGGCGGCCCCCGCACCACGCCGCGCGGACGGTCAGGACGTCCCGCAGACCGTGCGCGGCCGTCTCGCCCGGGCCCACGAACTGGTCTGCGGCTGGCTCGCCGACGAACGGTTCGCCGACTCGCGGCTGGTCTTCGTCACCCGCTCGGCCACGAACGCCGACGCGGACGCCGCCGCCGGCGCGGACAGCGCCGTGGACCACGCAGCGCACCGGCCGGACCTGGCGGACGCCGCCCTGTGGGGTCTGGTCCGCGCCGCACTGGCCGAACACCCCGGCCGTTTCCAGCGCCTGGACCTGCCGGGCGAT
>NZ_BAAHCA010001138.1:0-1394 GCF_054776295.1 Streptomyces sparsus | reverse complement strand
TGCGCCGAGGATCAGCGGGATGCCGAAGAAGATGTCGGTGACGCGGGACAGCAGCCGCAGCACCGGCTCGGGCAGCAGCGACAGCCGGCGTTCGAGGGCGTCCCGCACGCCGGGCGCGACGGCGTCGAGCGACCCCCCGCTGTGCCACAGCCGGGCCGTCTGCTCGACGAAGAAGGGGTTGCCGCCGGTACGCCGGTGCACCTCCGTCACCAGTGCCTCGGCGGGGCGGGCGCCGACCGTGCGGGCCATCAGCGCGCCCACCCCCTCCCGGTCCAGACCGGTGAGGGTGAGCGTCGTCGCCTTGGCGACCAGCGACGCCATCAGGGGGCGCAGCGGGTGCCCGTCGGTGTCCACCTCGGCGTCCCGGTAGGTGCCGATGAACAGCAGCCGCTCGAACCAGGTGTGCTGGGCGGCGAACTCCAGCAGCCGCAACGACGCGGCGTCGGCCCAGTGCAGGTCGTCGAGCACCACGACGACGGGTCTGCTGTGGGAGACCGAGACCAGCGCGGCAGTCACCGCGTCGTACAGCCGGAACGGCTCCGTCTCCGCCGTTCCGGCCTCCTCCCCCAGCAGCACCGGCAGGGAGCTGCCGGAGGCGGATGCGGCGGCGGCCCACTCCTGCGGCGTCACCCCGCGCCGCAGCCCGCGGACCACCTGCGTCCAGGGCCAGTAGCCGGGAGCGCTGTCGGAGTCCCAGCAGGAGCCGCTGAGCACGAGCGCGCCCCGGCGCCTGGCCTCGTCGGCGGCCTCGGTGGCGAGGGCCGTCTTGCCGATGCCGGCCTCACCCGTGACCAGGAGCAGACCGCCGTGGCTGTCGGTGGCCCGACCGATCTCGGCCCGCAGCAGGGCCGCCGGGTGATCGCGTCCGATCAGCTCAGCTCTCATGTCGTGCTGCCGTCTTTCGGGAGTGGTTCGACAGAGGTCAGCGGCTGGCAGCACCCGGGCCGAGCTGGGGTTTTCCGGCAGCGTCAACCGCCGGTCGGACCCGTGCTGTCCAGGTGCGTCATCCTACGGCGGCCCTCTGACAACGACCGCTCCCGGCGGCCGGAGACCGGCGACGGAAGACCCGGCGACCGGCGACCGGGGGCTGCCGCGGCCGGGTGCGCTGGACCTGCGGCGGCGGGGGCGCTGCGGGAGACTGGTCGCATGCCGGAACTGCCGGAGGTCGAAGCGCTGCGCGGGTTCCTCGCCGACCGGTTGACCGGGCGGCGGATGGAGCAGGTGCGCCCCGTCGCCGTCAGCGTGCTCAAGACGTACGACCCGCCGCTGAGCGCGCTGGAGGGCAGCACGGTCGCGGAGGTCGCCCGGCGCGGCAAGTTCCTCCTGCTGCGCACCGACGGCCCGTGGCTGGCGGTGCACCTGGCCCGCGCCGGGTGGCTGCGCTGGTCGGACGG
>NZ_BAAHCA010001137.1:0-1394 GCF_054776295.1 Streptomyces sparsus | reverse complement strand
CGACCGCGACCACCTGGGCGCCGTAGCCGTCCGGGCCGGCTTCACTGACGGCGTCGAGCAGCGCCTGGAGATTGGTGCCGGATCCCGACACGAGTACGACGAGCCGGGCGGGGGAAGCGGATGCTGCCACGGCGGGAGTTCTTTCTCGAAGAGGTTGACGCAGCGCGTCGGGAGTGACTTGTGCGATCGGACGAACAGCGCGGGTTGCTCACTCGGGGAACCCTACGAAGCGGCCGGCCGTCAGCCACGATACCGGCAGTCCCGCACGGCCCCCACGGGACGGGTACCCGGGCGGGGGGTAGCGTCGGGCCCACGGATCCGTAGCATCCGCGCCACGCAGGGCACCGCGGACCGGCGCACGGACACACGAAGGGGAAGAAACACACCACATGACGGACCGACGCCGCGCCTCCGAGCAGCCCGGACAGGACGACAACCCCTTCGCTCCGCCACCCGCGGACCGCCCCGACCAGCCCTGGCAGCCGCGGCGTCGGTCCGGGGACGAGTCGGGAGGCGACGGCTCCGAGGGCTCCACCGGCTCCCCGGACCCGTGGGGCCCGCCGAGCACGTCCGGTTCGGGGAACACGTCCGGCTCCGACGACTCGTCCGGCTCCGACGACGAGCAGGCCGCGCGCAAGCGCTGGGGCAGCCAGTGGAGCAGCCGGCAGCCCGGGCGAGGCGGCGGCGGCTTCGGCAACCGGAACGGCAACGGCGACCAGCCCGACGGCAGCGGCGGCAACGGCGGCAACGGGAACGGCGGCGGGCCGGGCGGAATGCGCTGGGACCCCCGCGACCCGGTGCAGCGGCACTCCCGGTACGCGATGCTGTCGGGCATGTGGGGCTTGTTCTTCGCCCTGTTCAACATCCCGCCGATCGCCCTGCTGCTGGGCGCGCTCGCGCTCTACTGGGGCATCAGCGCGCTGCGCGGCGCACCCGGCGTGACCCGCAAGGACGCCGACGCGAGCGCCGAGCGGCGCGGCACCACCACCGCGGGCGACCTGGACGGTTCCACACCGCCCGGAACCGCTGCGGCCACCGCCGGGCGGACCGCTCGGCAGCAGACCACGGCGGCGGTCAGCGGCGTGGTGATCGGTTCGCTGGCGCTGCTCATCGTCGCGGCGACCTTCACGTTCCAGCTCGTCTACCAGGACTACTACAACTGCGTGGAGGACGCCCTGACGACCACCTCGCGTGAGTCGTGCGAACGGCACCTGCCGGAGCAGCTGCGCCCGCTGCTCGGCGAACGCGAGTGACCCGGCCGGCCGGAAGCCGCTGCCGTCCTGCGTGACGGCGCCCCGGTCCGCGCCTCCCCCGCTCGGGGCCCCCTCCGCTCGGGACCGCTGCGCCTCACCCACGGGCCCGGATGCCGATCTGTCGGCGTCCGGGCTCGTGCC
>NZ_BAAHCA010001136.1:0-1394 GCF_054776295.1 Streptomyces sparsus | reverse complement strand
CGCGCTGGGCCTCGGGCGCGCCGCCGGACCGGTCCAGGTAGCCGCCGATCACCGCCGCGGTGACGGCCGGGTCGAGCGTGCTGCCGCCCGAGGCCAGGGCGCGCACGGACTGGATGAGGCGCTCCGGTTCGGCGTCCTTGAGCAGGTAGCCGGCGGCGCCCAGCCGCAGGGCGGCGGCCAGGTACTCGTCCGCGTCGAAGGTGGTGAGCATGGAGACCACCGGGCGCGGGCGGTCGCCGTAGGCCGTCCGGAGGCCGCGCAGCACGGCCAGGCCGTCCGTCTCGGGCATCCGGATGTCGAGCAGGACGACGTCGGGCCGGGCGCGGGTGACGGTGGTGACCGCCTCGGGGCCCGAGCAGTCGGCGACCACCTCGATGTCCGGGGCGGTGCCCAGGATCATGCGCACCCCGGACCGGACCAGTTGCTCGTCGTCGACGACGACCACTCGAATCACGGTTTCTGCTCTCTCGGCTTCGCTCTGCTTCCGTCCCGGCACCGGACGTCTGTGCTTGCCCCCGCCGACCGGCGGGGGCAAGCACAGACGTCCGGCCGATCCCCTTGCACCGCCGCATCCGCGACAGTGGGGACATGCCTGGACGTTACGCCACCAGTGTTCCGCCGGCCCGGTGGCGAACCGCTCTGGGCACGGCGTTGACGGTGGCGTTCGCGCTGGTCTGCCTGGGGTTGGTGCCGCTGGTGCTGGTCAGTTCCGGGCACCGCGGCGGTGACGCCCGGGCCGGATCGACGGGCTTCGTGCCCGAGTACGGCAAGGCGGCGCGCGGGGACGCGGCGGACCGGTGGTTCCTGGTCGACCGCCGGCTGCTGGAAGGCGTCGCCGAGCGGCTGAACGACTCGTGGCAGCTGCCGGGCACGGTCAGGATGACGGGCCGCTCCTGCGACGGCACGGACGTGGCCTACGACCCGGAGCTGTCGCGGATCGACGTCTGCTACGCGTTCGTGTCCGAGATCCGCGAGCAGTTCGCCGAGGCCGGCGCGGGCCCGGCCACGGCGGAGAGAACGGTCGGGGTGCTCACCGAGACGCTGTACCACGAGGCCGGGCACGCGCTCATCGACGCACTGCGGTTGCCCTACACGGGCAGGGAGGAGGACGTGGCCGACCAGTTCGCCGCCTACAGCCTGATACCGCAGGGCGAGGCGGGCCGCGCGGCGATACGCGCCGCAGCCGAGAGCTACGAGTTGTACGCGGCGGCGGCGGATCCGGCCGAGGCGGACTTCGCGGACGAGCACGCGCACGACGCCGCCCGTGCCGTGAACTACCGCTCCTATCTCCACGGCTTTCTCCAGGGCGCGCCGCACGGCTCCGGGCCGCGGGCCCCGTCGTCCTCCGGGGCGGGTGACGGGCTCGACGCCGAGGTGCTGCCGGCGGCCCGGGC
>NZ_BAAHCA010001135.1:0-1395 GCF_054776295.1 Streptomyces sparsus | reverse complement strand
TGCCGCCGGGGGAGCCGTCCCGCACAGCGTCCCCCGGGCCGTCCGTCGGAACGTCCGAGGCAGCGCTCGGGGGCGGCGTCGGGCTGCTCTCCGGGGAGCCGGGGGTGTCCGCGGACCGGGTGGCGCGGCGCCGGCGCACGGCCAGGTACTCGGTGATGCGCTCCTTGACGTCGTCGAGACCGGCGTGATCCGCGTCGAGCACGGCCTTGGCGCCGGGCACGTCGTAGGCGTCCTCGGTGCGCACGTTCCAGGGCAGTTCCAGCACGGTGTCGAGCCAGGTGCGGATCCAGCCGCCCTCGGGGCTCTGCTCGGAGGACCGTTCGAGCTTGTCGACCTCCTTGAGCGCGGCCTCGCGGACGTGCGCGGGCAGGTCGGCCGACTCGACGCGGGCCCGGTAGTCGTCGCCCTCGTCACCGGGGTCGCCGTTGAGCTCGGCGAGTTCCTTGCGCACGGCCTCCAGTTGGCGGCGGAGCAGGAACTCCCGCTGCTGCTTGTCGACGCCGTCCTGCACGTCCTTGGCGATGGACTCGGCGACCTCCTCCTCGGCGAGGTGCTCGCTGAGGAAGCGCACCGCGAGGCGGAGCCGGGCCACCGGTTCGGCGGTCTCCAGCAGTTCGACGCGCTGCGGGACGGAGAGGAACGGCGAGTAGCCAGCGTTGTCGGCCAGCGCGCCGATGTCCTCGATCTGCTGCACCCGGTCCACGACCTGCCAGGCGCCGCGCTTGCGCAGCCAGCTCGTGGTGAGGGCCTTGTACTCCTTGGCCAGCTCGGCGACGGCGCCGGGCAGCGGGTCGGGGGTCTGCTCGGTGACGCGGGTGCCCTCCACCCACAGCGCGGCGCCCGGTCCGCCGGTGCCCGCTCCGATGCGGACCCGGCCGGTGCCGCGGATCAGCGCGCCGGGGTCGCCGTCGCCGAGCCGGACGACCTGCTCGACCCGGCCGAGCACGCCGGTGGCCGCGTAGGTGCCGTCGATGCGCGGCACCAGCAGCACCTGAGGCTTGCTCCCGTCGGTGGCCGCGACCTGGGCCGCTTCCACCGCGGCCCGCACTTCGGCGTCGGACAGGTCCAACGGCACCACCATGCCGGGCAGCACCACTTCGTCGTCAAGCGGCAGCACGGGCAGGGTGAGCGTGTCCTGCGACAAAGTCATGACGTCTCCCTCGGCAATCAACTTGAGCTGTATCGACTCAATGCCTCGGGCGTCTCAGATGTTCCCACCGGTCTGCCGCGTTCGCTGACAGCGATCTCCGGCCGCGCCGCCCACGCAGGCGTCCGAGGCGCCCAGCCCGCTCCCCGCACGGCGGCGACGGGACGACCCCGCCGGCGTCGCCCCAGCTCACCGGGCCGCTCGCACCCCGGGCCACGGAACGTCATATTCGGACGACACCGGGGCCG
>NZ_BAAHCA010001134.1:0-1395 GCF_054776295.1 Streptomyces sparsus | reverse complement strand
TGGCGCTCGTCGGCCCGCCCGGCGTCGGCAAGACCTCGCTCGGTGAGAGCGTCGCCCGCGCCATGGGACGCGAGTTCGTCCGGGTCGCCCTCGGCGGCGTCCGCGACGAGGCCGAGATCCGCGGCCACCGCCGGACGTACGTCGGCGCGCTCCCCGGCCGCATCGTGCGCGCCGTCAAGGAAGCCGGCTCGATGAACCCCGTCGTGCTGCTCGACGAGATCGACAAGGTCGGCTCCGACTTCCGCGGCGACCCCGCGGCGGCCCTGCTCGAAGTCCTCGACCCGGCGCAGAACCACACCTTCCGCGACCACTACCTGGAGATCGAACTCGACCTCAGCGACGTGGTGTTCCTCGCCACCGCCAACGTGCTGGACACCATTCCGCAGCCACTGCTCGACCGGATGGAACTCGTCCAGCTCGACGGCTACACCGAGGACGAGAAGGTCACCATCGCCCGCGACCACCTGCTGCCCAGGCAGCTGGAGCGGGCGGGGCTGACCGCCGACGAGGTCACCGTCACCGACGACGTGCTGCGCAAGCTCGCCGGTGAGTACACCCGGGAGGCCGGCGTGCGGTCCCTGGAACGCACCGTCGCCCGGCTGCTGCGCAAGGTCGTCGCCCGCACCGAGCTCGGCGACCAGGAACTGCCGTTCACGGTGACGACCGACGGCCTGCGGGACCTGATCGGCCGGCCGCACCACACCCCGGAGGCCGCCCAGGATCCGGCCGAGCGCCGTACCGCGGTGCCCGGCGTGGCCACCGGCCTGGCCGTCACCGGTGCGGGCGGCGACGTGCTCTACATCGAGGCGTCGCTCGCCGACCCGGAGACCGGCGGCTCGGGGCTCACCCTCACCGGGCAGCTCGGTGACGTCATGAAGGAGTCCGGACACATCGCGCTGTCCTACCTCCGCTCCCGCGGCGCCGAACTGGAACTCCCGGTCGGTGACCTCAAGGAACGCGGCGTGCACCTGCACGTGCCCGCGGGCGCGGTACCGAAGGACGGCCCGAGTGCCGGCATCACCATGACGACCGCGCTGGCCTCCCTGCTCAGCGGACGCCAGGTCCGGCCCGACGTGGCGATGACGGGTGAGGTCTCCCTCACCGGACGGGTGCTGCCCATCGGCGGTGTGAAGCAGAAGCTGCTCGCCGCCCACCGGGCCGGGGTCACCACCGTCATCATCCCCAAGCGGAACGAGCCCGACCTGGACGACGTGCCCGCCGAGGTGCTCGGCAGCCTGACCGTGCACGCCGTGTCCGACGTGCGCACCGTGCTCGACCTGGCCCTCACCCCGGCGTCCTCCCACGCCGGAGTACCGCTCGCCGCCTGACGGCACGCGACGGACAGGCCGCCGCCCCCGACCGGACAGCCCGGCCGGGGGCGGCGGTCGTGCGCGT
>NZ_BAAHCA010001133.1:0-1399 GCF_054776295.1 Streptomyces sparsus | reverse complement strand
CGGGGGCGGGCGGCGCACGCCGGTCGGAGGCCGGGTCGCGGTCGCGCAGGTCGGACGGCACGACGGACGGTGGCCGGCGGTGCCGGACCGTGATCTCCCCTCCCTCGCCGTGCCTCCCCGCCAGCGGATACGATCCGGCCACGGAGCGAGGCAGGGAGGCGGACGTTGGGGAGGCTCACCGGCGGAGACCCGTCTCTGCTGCGCAGGATCAACTCCACGGTGGTGCTCCGGGCGCTGCGCGCCGCCGACGGCTGCGCGACACTGACCGACCTGGTGCGCAAGAGCGGCCTCTCCCGTCCCACGGTGGAGATAGTCGTCGAGGGACTCATCGACGGCGGCCTCGTCGCGGAGGCCGCCGGTGAACCGTCGGACGGCCGGCGCCAGGGCCGCCCCGCACGCCGCTTCCGCTTCCGTGCCGAGGCCGGGCACCTGCTCGGCATCGAGATCGGCCCGCACCGCGTCTCTGCCGTGCTCGCCGACCTCAACGGCAAGCTGCTGGGCGCAGCCGAGCGGGAGGTCTCCGAGGACGCCTGCGCGGACGACCGGCTGGAAAGGACGCGTGCGGCGGTGTCCGACCTGCTGCGGCGCTCGGACGTCGCACGGTCGACGCTGCGGGCCGTGGGAGTCGGCAGCCCCGGCATCGTGACGTCGGACGGCGCGGTCCGGCTGTGCACCGCGCTGCCGGGCTGGACCGGTCTGCCGCTGGGAGAGCGGCTGCGCAGGTCGTTCCGCTGCCCGGTGCTGGTGGAGAACGACGCCAACGCGGCGATGCTCGCCGAGCACTGGAAGGGCGCGGCGGTCGGCTGCGACGACGCGGTGATGGTGCTGGCCGGTCTGAGCCCCGGCGCGGGATCGCTGATCGGCGGCCGGCTGCACCGCGGGTACGGGGGCGCGGCGGGTGAGATCGGCGCCCTGCACCTGCTCGGCCGGGAGGCGTTCCCCGAGCGGCTGCTCTCCACCACCGGTGAGCCCCTGCACCCGCTGGACGAGGCGGCCGTCGCCAAGGTCTTCCGGATGGCGCGCGACGGTGACGAGCGGGCCCGGCAGGCCGTCGACCGCTTCATCCAGCGGCTGGTCCACGACGTGGCCGCGCTGGTGCTCGCGCTCGATCCGGAACTGGTGGTGATCGGCGGGTGGGCCGCGGGCCAGGACGGCCTGCTGGACCCGCTGCGGCGCGAACTGGCCCGCTACTGCCTGCGTCCGCCACGCGTGGAGCTGTCCAAGCTGGGTGAGGCGGCGGTGGCCACCGGTGCCGTCCGGCTGGCGCTGGACCACCTGGAGCGGCAGCTGTTCACCGTCGAGGCCACAGCCGGCACCTGACCGGGGCCGAGCGGCGCAGACAACCGCCGGACGGGCCGAGGATCGGACGGGCCGAGGCGGGCACGGCGGGAGCCGCGCG
>NZ_BAAHCA010001132.1:0-1402 GCF_054776295.1 Streptomyces sparsus | reverse complement strand
GCGGCCGACGGCGGCCACGTCCACGACGACCGCTCCCGGCGGACCCGACACCGACACCGACGGGGCGCACGCCGGGCGCCCGAAGAAGCCGTTGCTGGCCGCCGCCGCGATCGTCGGCTCCCTCCTGATCGCCTTGCCGTTCGCGCTGACCTCGGACGGCGGCCGGGACGACGCGGCGGCCGGACGGGCCACCTCGGCCACGGCGGACACCGTCCTTCAGGATGACCCCGCAGCTCTGCCCGGCGCCTTCACCGCCGCGTCCCCCTCCGCCTCCCCTGATGCCTCGCCCTCGGTGGAAGTCGACGCGAAGAAGCCGAAGGCGGCCCCGAAGACCCCGGAACCGGAGAAGAGCGAGGCATCCACCGCGCCGGCGGCGGCGGCGAAGCCGGCGAAGAAGAAGCCCAGCCCCTCACCGAAGGCGGCGAGCGGGGCGGACACGAAGAAGGCCGCAACCGCGCCGAAGCCGAAGCCGGCCGGACGCGCCCTGGTCAGCGCCCAGACGGGCAAGTGCCTGAGCGCGGGCAGCGGCAAGGACGGCACCCAGCTCACGCTGTGGTCCTGCGACGGATCGGCTTCCCAACGCTGGGAATTCCGGGCCGACGGCACCATACGGGCCATGAACATGTGCATGGACCTCGCCTGGGCTTCGACGGAGAACCTCACCGCCATCCAGGTCGCCCACTGCAGCGGCAACCCGGCCCAGCAGTTCCATCTCAACTCCACCGAGGACCTGGTCGCCAGGATGGCGAACAAGTGTGTGGACATCTACATGGGACGGACGGCGAACGGCACGCCGGCGGTGCTCTTCCCCTGCACCGGCGACCCGAACCAGACCTGGACCTGAGCGGCCCGGCCCCTCACTGCTTTCCGGCAGGCTTCGGGCGGCGGAGTCGGACGTGCTCCCCGGCTCCGCCTCGTGGCGGTGGCTCTCGGGATCGTGGCACGGACCGGCTCCCCGGAGCGGGACGGGGACGCCGAGGGCCTTGTGCCGAGTGGGGCCGTCTCGACGGGCTGCTCGCAGGCCGGACGGCCGCGCGGTGTCCGGCATCCCTGCGTGGGGCAGTGCGGCTCGCGTGGCTGTGTGCCGGGTCGCCGGCGGTCGGCGGGCCACGCCTGAAGGCGTGGCGGAGGTGTGTGCCCGCCCGACTGGCCGAAGCCGGTAGTGGACGTGAGCGCTCGTACTCCACGAGCGGTGGAAAGCCGGCGAAACGCAACAAGGCCCCGATCCGAAGATCGGGGCCTCAGCTGTGGCTGGGGCCGGGATCGAACCGGCGACCTATCGCTTTTCAGGCGATCGCTCGTACCAACTGAGCTACCCAGCCACGCAGTTCACCGAAGTGATCTGCAAGCGGTCCTGACGGGATTTGAACCCGCGGCCTCCACCTTGACAGGGTGGCGAGCA
>NZ_BAAHCA010001131.1:0-1403 GCF_054776295.1 Streptomyces sparsus | reverse complement strand
CCGCCGCGCACCGTCCCGACGCCGCCGGTGAGCTGCCCGAGCGGCACCCCGGAGCGGAGCGCGCGCTGGCACACCTGCACCGCATCGAGGCCGCGCTGCACCATCTGGCGGCCCCCCTGCAGAGCGCTCCCAGGGCACCGCTCGGTACCGTGTGACGGATCGGCCGCCCGCGTCGGCCGGCTCGATGTGGCGGATCCGCGCGGAATGGCCCACCGCGTGCTCCCGCTGGTCCAGACCAACTGTTACCGTCGGCGCGACGGAGTGCGGGCGGCGCGACCAGGCGCAGGGAAGAGGCGGTTCCATGGGTGTCACCGGAAGCGGACAGCGGGCCTACATCGGATCGTTCACCTCGGCGGGTGGCTGGGGGGTCATCACCGCCGCTGTCGACGCGGACAGCGGGGCGCTCGCGGAGCTGGGCCGGACCGACGCCGTACCGGATCCCTCGTACCTCGCGCTGGCGCCCGGTTCCGGCGTCCTCTACGCGGTGAGCGAGACGGAGGACGGTGCCGTCGCGGCCCTGTCCCTCGCCGACCCGGACGAACCCGCGCTCACCGCTCCGCCCATCACGATCGGAGGCGCGTCGCCCACCCACCTCACGGTGGCCGCCGGGCAGCTGTTCACGGCCAACTACACGTCGGGCAGCATCAGCTCACTCCCGGTGCGGGCGGACGGCGCGCCGAACGGCCGCCGGCTCACCGTGCTCGAGCACAAGGGCAGCGGGCCGAACGCGCAACGGCAGGAAGCACCGCACGCGCACGCCGTGGTCGCCGACGCCGACTGGCGGTGGCTGCTCGCCGCCGACCTGGGCACCGACTCGATCTGGATCTACCGCCTCAACCACGCGGGAGCCGCCCCCAGCCGCCACGAGGAAGTCCCGATGCGTCCGGGCAGCGGACCGCGCCACCTCGCGTTCCACCCCGGCGGTGACCGCCTGTACGTCATCCACGAGCTCGACTCGGTCGTCACGGTCTGCCGCTGGAGCGCCGAGGCGGGGCTGCTGGAGCCCGTCAGCGAGTGCCCCACCCGGCAGCCGGGCACGACGGGTGACAACCACCCGTCGGGGCTGGTCGTCTCGGCGGACGGCCGGTTCGCCTGGGCGGCGAACCGCGGTGACGACAGCATCGCGGTGCTCGCGCTCGACGGCGACCGGGCGGAACTGGTCACCACCGTGCCGTGCGGCGGCCACTGGCCCCGGGACCTGGCGCTGGACCCCACCGGGCGCCGCCTCTACGTGGCGAACGAGCGCTCCGGTGAGGTGGTCTGGTTCCGGCTGGATCCGGCCACCGGCATTCCGGAGCGCGCGGGTGCGCTGCGGGCCCCCGCAGTCAGTTGCGTCGTCTTCAGCTGACCGCGTCACCGCCTGCCGGGCGGTGACCACCGGAGGCGGTGGCGAACCGGCGGCG
>NZ_BAAHCA010001130.1:0-1404 GCF_054776295.1 Streptomyces sparsus | reverse complement strand
AGGTACCGATGCTGGTGGGCACGTACTCGGCGATCGCCCACGGCTTCCTGGACGGCGAAAGCGTGCGCAGCGACCTGCCGCAGCTGTTGGGGCGCCCGCCCCGACCGGCGCTCGACGCGTACGCGGAGGCCGTGGCGACGGCCCGGCGGGCACACCCGACCGCAGCGCGGTGAGGTTCGGCGGCCCCGCGGGTCACCCGGCCCTCCAGGGGACCCGGCACACGTGCGGCTCGTCGCCCTCCGGGCACAACAGCCTGAGCACCGTGCCGCGCACCGCCCGCCCCACCCGCAGCGAACTCCTGAACCCGACGCGAAGCCGGACCGTTCGCCTGCCGCCCGGGTCCTGCCCCGGGTGCTCCCATGCCCACTGCTCCGCCAGCATGCCGTCCACCTCGTCAGCGACACCACCGGGAAGCGGTACCGGCTGTTCCTCCCACCGCACCACGCGGCCGCCCCGGGCGCGCACGACGCCGCCGACCAGGCCCCGGACCCAGGCCGTGCCCTCGTCGTCCGCGTAGAGATCGAGCACGAGCTTCCGGGTCCGCACAGTCCACGCCTTTCCGGGAAACGGTCTTCCGGGATACGACCTTCCGGAAACGACCGAAGGCCGTCCGCGCTGACGCGTGGACGGCCCTCATGACCGGCTCGTCCGCCGGTGAAGACGTGGGCGCAACAGGGATCGAACCTGTGACATCTTCCTTGTAAGGGAAGCGCTCTACCGCTGAGCTATGCGCCCCGGGCGAATGCCACGTCAGCGTACCGCAACGGCCCGGTGTGTTCGGTCGGCCCGGATGGGACAATGGACCTCGATCCACTGGCGGCGGCACACGAAAGAGGATTGCGTGGCTTCGATGAGCGGGGGCGGAACGCGGCGGTGGGGCTGGGGGGCAGGGCGCGCGGAGAGCGTGCGGGCCGACGCGCAGGTCGCCAAGGACGCCGCCGCCGCGGCCTTCTACGAACTGGACACCGCCCAGCGCGACCTGCGGATCTCCATCGAGGCGATCACCGCGGTCGACAACTCGCCGCAGGGCCGCAAGGCGGTGGCTGACTTCGCCGAGTTCGGACGACGCATCGACGCCGTGAGCCACGAGTACATCGGCGTCGTCGACACCCACGACCTCGACCGGGAGGGTCTGGACGCTGCGGCGGCGGCCCGGGCGCTCGACGACTTCAACCGGGTCAAGGGGCAGCTGGAACAGGCCAGGACGGACCTCGAGCGCTTCGGTCACAGCCTGGGCGGTCTGCTGGAGAAGGCGGAGACGCAGCTCGCGCAGCTGGCTCCCGCGGTGGAGCGGGGCAGGCAGTCGCTGCTGGCCGCCACGCAGGCCCTCGACGCGGTGCGTGCCGCGGGCCTGCAGGCCGACGATCTGGCGGCGCGACTGGCCGCGCTCGGCCCGGAACTCAC
>NZ_BAAHCA010001129.1:0-1406 GCF_054776295.1 Streptomyces sparsus | reverse complement strand
CGGCCGACGCGCAGCACGGTGTGGTCGAGTGCGCGGCGCAGCGCGGCCTTCTGCGGGCCGTGGTGCAGCAGCCCGTGGACGGCCTCGTGGTCGAGCGCGGCCCGGCGGACCGAGCCGGCCGGGTACCAGTGCCGCCAGCCGAGCCGGTCGAGCAGTTCCTCGGCGAAGTCGAGGGTGTCGGTGTACAGCTCCACGGTGGCCGGCCGGGACGTGTAGCGGGCCAGCAGCATGCGTGCGGGGTCGAGGCCGCCGGTGCGTTCGGTGACGCGCGGGGTGGGGACGTCGGTCCGCTGCTCCGCCAGCCGGGTTCCGAACTCCTCCGCGGTCCGGGCCCATCGGCGCAGCAGGCCGGGGTCGCGCTCCTCGTGGGTGGGGGTGGCGGCCAGCAGTCGGGCGCCGAACTCGATGTCGTCGATGTCCGCGAGGCGGGCGACAGCGGCGTAGCGGGTTCTCGACAGGGACGTGGCCGCGCTCATGCCCGCACCTCCAGCACCGCGACGACGGGCTCCTGCGGGGGGCGGGAACGCAGTTCGCTGCGCGCCAGGGCCAGCAGGGCCTGGGCGTCGAGCACGCCGGAGAAGTCCGCGATGCGGGAGCCGAGGAGCAGCCGTACGGCCGGGGCGCGGACGCCGCCGTCGCCGTAGGAGGTGGATTCGGTGACGAGCCGGGCCAGCACGTCGGGCGCCTCGGCCACGGTGGTGGCCCGGACCTGCGCGTCCGGTGAGTGCAGCCGGACGACGCCGTCGCTGTCCACCACTCGCACCGGGTGCCGGGAGCGGCGCCGTCGGCGGCGGATCGCGGTGCCGTCCACGGTGTGGGCGGCGGTCGAGGCGAGCTCGCGGACCTGCTCGGGCGGTGTCCGGAGGCTGTCGGCGGCGGCGGTGAGGCGTTCGGCTGCGTCGCTGCGGTGGGCCCGGTCCTGGGTGCGCAGTTCGGTCGCGCCGGTGGCGACGGCCCGTACGGTGCTGGTCTGCGGGTCGACGGTGACCTCCACCTCCACTCCGCCGGCTGCCGCGCCCTGCGCGACGACGGCCTGTTCGGCCTCGTTGCGCACGCCCATGATCTGTTCCTGGGTGGCGCCGGGAATGATGCGCTCGATCTGCTCGCGGACCAGGGCGAGGGCCACCCCGATGGGGCTGATCACTTCGCTGTGGCGTGCGATCCGCCCGGGCCGGTCGGTCGTCGCGGCCAGGTGCGGGGTGACGGAGGCGGCGCCGCCGCCACCGCCGACGAGGACCACGGCGTCCTTGTCGAGCCGGTAGTCCCGGATCATCTTCTCCACGACGTCACCGACCTGTTCGGTGCCCGCGTCGAGGACGCGGGCGGCGGCGGTGGCGACGTCGGTGCCCAGGGCCTCGGCCAGCGGTTCGAGCGCGGCGGTGGCCACCGCGGGGTCGGCGTGCGCG
>NZ_BAAHCA010001128.1:0-1408 GCF_054776295.1 Streptomyces sparsus | reverse complement strand
CCTCCGCCCCGGCCGGCTTCGAAAGGCGTGCGCCACGCCCCGTCCTTAACCGGCTTTGAGCGGCTCCTTAAGGGGGTCATAAAGATCACCCGAGACCGGTCCGGAAGGCCGAGACCGCTGGTCGTCGGGGCTAGCGTGCCAACTGCCCGGTACCGGCGCGGAGCACCGCGCCCGCACCGGAGCAGTCGCCCCGGTTCCGGCCACGGGCGCCCGCACCTCCCACGTTCGAAGGAGCCACCTCGATGACCGCTCGCCGCAAGGCCGCCGCGATAGCCGTACTGGGCGTCGCCCCGCTCGCCCTGACCGGCCTCACCGCGTCACCGGCCGCCGCGCACGGCTCGATGTCGGACCCGGTGAGCCGGGTGGCGGCCTGCTTCGCCGAGGGGCCGGAGAACCCGAAGTCGGCAGCGTGCAAGGCCGCCGTCGCCGCCAGCGGAACCCAGGCGTTCTACGACTGGAACGAGGTCAACATCGGTGACGCCGCCGGCCGGCACCGCCAGATCATTCCCGACGGCAAGCTGTGCTCCGCCGGGCGTGACAAGTACCGGGGGCTGGACCTGGCCCGGGCCGACTGGCCGGCGTCGCCGATCACCGGCGGCGCGCACACCTTCCGCTACAAGGCGACCGCCCCGCACAAGGGCTCCTTCGAGCTCTACGTCACCAAGGACGGCTACGACCCGTCCAAGCCGCTCACCTGGTCGGACCTGGAGACCGCGCCCTTCGCGAAGGCGACCGACCCGCAGTTGGAGGACGGCGCCTACGTCTTCCGGGGCACCGTGCCGAAGAAGTCCGGGCGGCACCTGATCTACAGCATCTGGCAGCGCTCGGACAGCCCGGAGGCCTTCTACACCTGCTCCGACGTCACCTTCGGCGCCGACAGCGGCGGCAGCGGGACGAGCGGCGGCTCCGGCAGCGGGACGGACGCCCCCACCGGGGACGGTTCCGGCACGGACGGCTCGGGCGGCAACGGCACGGGCGGTGGCGACAGCACCGGCAAGCCGGAGGCCGGGCCCAGCGCGCCGACCGAGGAGCAGGTCGAGCAGAACCGTGACAAGTCCACCGTGGACCACGACGGTCACGGTGGTGACAAGGAGGCGGAGGCGCCGCAGGAACAGGGCGGGCCCGAGCCCAAGTCCGCCGGCAGCGAGCCGGAGCCGGCCGGGAACACGACGGACGCCCCCGCCGGGGGCGGTTCCGGCGCGGGCGGCTCGGGTGCGGACCAGGAGAAGGTCTCGGCTGAGCAGGTCAACCTCGCGGAGACCGGGGGCGAGGAGAGCACCACGATGATCGCCGCGGGCGGCGCCGCGGCCCTGGCCCTGGGAGTCGGCATGGTCTTCGTGACCCTGCGCCGCCGGGCACTGGGCCGCCACCGCGGCTGAAACCACCGCGGATGAGCCACCGCGGTGGA
>NZ_BAAHCA010001127.1:0-1409 GCF_054776295.1 Streptomyces sparsus | reverse complement strand
CGCCGAAGGTGGCGCCGCTGATGCCGCGCCGCAGCACCCAGGTGGTGTGCGTGCCGGGCGCCTCCTCGGCCAGCGCGGCGAGCTGGGCCAGCGCGGTGAAGGCAGAGGCTCCGGAACCGATGACGGCGGTGCGCCGGCCCTGGTGGCGGGCCCGGACGGCCGGGTCCGAGAGGTCCGGCACCCGGTAGGAGACACGGTCCGCCGCGGCGTGTTCACCGACGGCCGGCAGCCCGTCGGCCCCGATCGGCGCGGGAGTGGACCAGGTGCCGGAGGCGTCGACGACCGCGCGGGCGGACAGCCGCCGTTCGGTGCCGTCGGTGTGGCGCACGTGCACGGTGAAGGGCTGCCGCGCGCGGTCGGCGTCCACCACGCGGTCGCGTCCCAGGCGGGACACGCCCGTCACCGTGGTCCCGTACCTGACCCGGGAGCCGAGGGTGTCGGCCAGGGGCTGGAGGTACCGCTCGGCCCAGTCGCCGCCGGTGGGGTAGGCGGTCGCTTCGGGCGCGGTCCAGCCGGTGGGGGCCAGGAGCTTCTCGGCGGCCGGGTCGATCACCTCGGCCCACGGCGAGAACAGCCGGATGTGGCTCCACTCGCGCACCGCGCTGCCCGCGGACGTACCGGCTTCCAGGACCAGCGGCTCCAGGCCGCGGCCGAGCAGGTGGGCGGCGGCGGCCAGACCCACGAGATGGGCCCCGATGACCACGACGGGCAGGGCGGTGGTGGACGCGTTCACGGCGACTCTCCCTTGGTTCGGCATCGGTCGATGACTTGAGTGCCAGCATGGCAGACTGCTTCGATGAGCGTCAACATAGACGTTCATCGAATCAATGTTCCGCCGGTATCAGGGCAAGGGAGTGCGGTGGGGGAGTGTCCCGACGACCGCCGGGCGGCTCCCGGCGGGGCGGGCTCGCCGTGGCTGCTTCGACATGTGTGAACATAGGCGTATGGCGAACCCGAAGGTGCTGCCCCTTGCCGAGCCGGTCGAGCCGTCACCCGTGGCCCCGTGCTGCCCGCCGCTGGACGAGCGACCGCTCACGGCGGAGGAGGCGGTGCGGACCGCGGCCATGTTCAAGGCGCTCGGTGACCCGGTCCGCCTGCGCCTGTTCTCCGCCGTCGCCTCGCACGAGGGCGGCGAGGCCTGCGTCTGCGACATCTCCGACGTGGGGGTCTCCCAGCCGACCGTCTCCCACCACCTGAAGAAGCTCAAGGAGGCCGGCCTGCTCGCCTCCGAGCGGCGCGGCACCTGGGTGTACTACCGCGTCGAACCCGCGGTGGTGGCCGCCATGGGACAACTGCTGGGCCGGTACGCGGACTGACACCGCGCGGGGACGGCCACCGCCCCGGCCCACGGCACCGCCCCGCCTCCAGGCACCGCCCGGCCCGCGGCACCGGACAGCGGCGGGCGGGCC
>NZ_BAAHCA010001126.1:0-1410 GCF_054776295.1 Streptomyces sparsus | reverse complement strand
TGCCGGACGCCCCTCGCACTCGGTGTCGCCGTCCGGCACCCGGCCTTCCAGCAGGTAGCGCTCCAGGTGCCTGTTGACGCAGCGGTTCGCGCCGCCGGACAGACCGTGGGTGCCCGAGTCCCGCTCGGTGACGAGGACCGAACCGGGCAGCCGCCGGCGGACCTCCAGCGCGCCCTCGTAAGGGGTCGCCGCGTCACCGGTGGCGGCCAGCACCAGCACCGGCGGCAGCTCGCCCGGCCCGGTGCCGACGTCCACCGGCGCCGGCTGCGCACCGTGCCAGTAGGCGCAGGGCAGGTTCAGCCAGGCGTTCTCCCAGGTCTCGAACGGTGCCTTGCGGGCCAGTTCGGTGTTGTCCCGGTCCCAGCGCGCCCACTGGCGCGGCCAGGGCGCGTCACTGCACTGGACGGTGGTGTAGACGGCCGAACCGTTCTCCGCGGCGACCGCCCGCCGGGGATCGTGCCGGGCCGTGTCGGTCAGCGGCTTCGGGGCGCCCTTTCGGAACTCGGCGAGCTCGAAGGCACGCCGGGCCCACACTCGGTCGGTGTAGCCGGTGTCGAGAAAGCTCTCCAGCAGTTCGCGCGGGCCCACCGCCCCGTCGGCCGGCTCCCGCTCCAGGGCGTCGCGGACCTCGTCGAAGGCGGCCTGCACCTCGTCGGCGGTGCGGCCCAGCCCGTAGACCGCGTGGTGTTCGGCCACCCAGAGCTTCCACTCCGTCCAGCGGTCCTCGAAGGCCAGTGACTGGTCCAGGTTGGCGCGGTACCAGATCTTCTCCGGTGCCGGGTTCACCACGGAGTCCAGCACCAGCCGGCGCACCCGCTCGGGGAAGAACGTGGCGTACACCGAGCCGATGTACGTGCCGTAGGAGACGCCCAGGTAGGACAGCCGGCGGCTGCCGAGAGCGGCCCGGAGCACGTCCAGGTCACGGGCGTTGTCCGCGGTGGTGAAGTGGCCCAGCCGGCTGCCCTGTTGCCGTGCGCAGCCCTCCGCGTAGCGGGCGGCCTCGGCGTTCTTCTGCCGCTTGAAGCTGTCCGAGGGCTCCCGCGGGGACGGGTTCGGCGCCCGCCAGTACTCCTGCGGGTCCGTGCAGGACAGCGGCGCCGACCGGCCCACGCCGCGCGGGGCGTAACCCACCATGTCGTACGACTCGTTGAGCTTCTTCCAGGTGCCGCCGAGCACCGGGGCGTACAGCGGGAAGTTCATGCCGCTGCCGCCGGGGCCGCCCGGGTTGTAGAGCAGCGGGCCCTGCCGCTGCGCCCGGGGACCGGTGGCGGGCAGCCGGCTGACGGTGAGCCGAAGGGTGTCGCCGTCCGGGTCGGCGTAGTCCAGCGGCACGGACACGGTGCCGCAGCGCACCGGGTCCGGCAGCCGCTCCTCGGCCGGACAGCGCCGCCAGTCGACACCGGCCTCCGC
>NZ_BAAHCA010001125.1:0-1421 GCF_054776295.1 Streptomyces sparsus | reverse complement strand
CTCCGCGGCGGCGGGTGACCCCGCCCAGCCGGAGAGCGCGGCCCGCAGCGTCTTGCGGCGCTGGGCGAACGCCGCGTCCACCGCCGTGAACACCTCGGTGCGGGAGGCCGTGGTGCGCGGCGGCTCCCGCCGGACCAGGGACACCAGGCCGGAGTCCACGTTGGGCGCCGGCCAGAACACGTTGCGCCCGATCGAACCGGACCGCTTCACGTCGGCGTACCAGGCGGCCTTCACCGACGGCACCCCGTACACCTTCGAGCCGGGCGGCGCCGCCAACCGGTCGGCGACCTCCGCCTGCACCATGACCAGGATCCGCTCCAGGGTGGGGAACGTCGCCAGCATGTGCAGCAGGACGGGAACGGCCACGTTGTAGGGCAGGTTGGCGACCAGCGCGGTGGGCGGCGGGCCGGGGAGCTGCGTCACCCGCATCGCGTCGCTGTGGACCAGTTCGAAGCGGTCGGCGCGCTCGGGCAGCCGCGCGGCGACGGTGGCCGGCAGCGCGGACGCCAGCACGTCGTCGATCTCCACCGCGACGACCCGGGACGCGCTCTCCAGCAGGGCCAGGGTGAGCGAGCCGCCGCCCGGCCCGACCTCGACCACCACGTCGTCCGGCCGCACGTCCGCCGTCCGGACGATGCGCCGCACGGTGTTGGCGTCGATGACGAAGTTCTGGCCGCGCTGCTTGGTCGGGCGTACGCCCAGCGCGGCGGCCAGCTCACGGATGTCGGCGGGACCGAGCAGCGGGCCGCCCGGTTCGTCGGGCGCGGGATCGGGGGCGGTGCTCACCGCTGCAGTTTACGGCCGCACACCGGCCACGGACTCGCCCCCCGCCGCACGTACAGCTTCTTGGCCCGGAGCGTCTGCTCGGCGGCCGGTGCGTCCTGCGGCCGGCCGCTGCCGCCGAGCGCCCGCCAGGTGCCGACGTCGAACTGGTAGAGGCCGCCGTAGGTGCCGGTGGCGTCCACCGCGTCGGGCCGCCCGCCGGACTCGCATTCCGCCAGCGCGGCCCAGTCGAGGTGGTCCGCGCCGCGCACCGAGTCCGGCAGCTCCTTCGCGCCGACGTTGATGATGCGCGGCTGCGGCCGGCGCACCAGTTCGGTGCTCACCCGGCGTGGCCGCTGCCGGACGCCGTCGACGGTCCGCACCCGGTAGGTGATGCGCCGGATGCCCTCCCGGCCCGGCTGGATCACCACCTCGGTGCCCTGGAACAGCTCCGGGTCGCGACGCCGCTCGGTGAGGTAGGGCACGCTCACGTCGCGGACCCGCTTGCCCGCGGTGACGCGCTGCACGGTGACGGTCTGGCCGTCGCGCGGGAAGTCGTCCAGCGGGACCGAGCTCACGTCCTCGCCGCGCAGCCGGACGCCCGCCTCGGCCAGCGCCTCGCGCACGGTCGCCGCGTTGGTGCGGACGCGGCGGGCCCG
>NZ_BAAHCA010001124.1:0-1422 GCF_054776295.1 Streptomyces sparsus | reverse complement strand
GATGCGCTCGTCCGGGCGGGCCCGGGCGTGCTCCCGCACCCGGGCGAGCGCGGCGGCCGGGTCGGACGTGCCCGCCAGGTCCAGGCCGGTGAGGGCCAGGCCGGTCGCCGTGGTGTGCACGTGGGCGTCGGTGAAGGCGGGTGTGACCAGGGCCCCGTCGAGGTGGACGGTCTCGTCGACACCGTCGGCGAAGGAGTCGGCCGCGCCTTCCGAGCCGACCCAGGCGACGGAGTCGCCGTCCACCACCATGGCAGTGGCGAAGGGGTCGGCGGGGCTGTGGACCTCACCGCCGCGCAGCAGGACGGTGCGGTTCGGCCGGGGGGTGACGCTGTCGCTCATGGCCCCAGTCTCCCGCCCGTCGGGGCGAGCGCGGAGCCGGGGGGCCGGGAGCGGGCGGGGACGGCCCCGGGGCCGCGGGGCTAGATGCGCGGCGGCCGGGCCTCGTAGGGAGTGGAGAGCACCACCGTGGTGCGGGTGGAGACCCCCGACAACGAGCGGATGCGGGCGAGCAGGTGCTCCAGCTCGATGGGGGTCGCGACGCGGACCTTGAGAATGTAGTTCTCCTCCCCCGCCACGCTGTGGCAGGCCTCGATCTCCGGTACCTCGGCGAGGCGCTCGGCGATGTCGTCCGGGGCGCTGGGGTCGAAGGGCTTGACGGAGATGAACGCCGTCAGCGGCAGCCCCACGGCCTCCGGGTCGACCAGTGCGGTGTACCCGCGAATGACTCCGCGCTGCTCCAGTCTGCGCACCCGCTGGTGCACGGCCGAGGTGGACAGGCCGGTGGCCTTGCCCAGGTCCGTGTAGCTCATCCGCCCGTCCTTGACGAGCAGTTCCGCGATTCGTCTGTCCAACTCCTCCACAGCACGCAACCTACTGTGCCGGGCGTGCTCCGGCACAGCGGACGGCACGGCCGGGCCCTGCGCGCGCGCCGGTGTGACGAACGCCACACGAGTGCGACCGTGTCCCCGGGCCGGCCGCGATTATGCGCCTGGCACGCCGGGAAGTGCTTGCTGTGGCTGAGCGCCGTGCGCCCGGCCGGCTCACCCGAGGGGGATTGCATGCACACTCTGAAGCCGATCGGTGCCAAGGCGACCGGACTCCAGCAGACCGACACGGCCGTCGCGGAGAGCGTCGACCAGTCCGCCGACACCGACAGGTACGAGCACCTGGAGACCCACCGCGTGGGCTGCCCCGACTGCGCCCGGCCCATCGCGATGTTCGCCGACGAGCGGGTACTGCCGCGGCACGCGCTCTGCCCGACCCCGTGGGACCCGTTCGGCCTGACCGTCTGCCAGGGCTCGGGGCGGCCGGTGGCCGAGGCGCTGCCGGCGGGATCGTCGCTGGCCTTCGACGAGGACACCGCGGCGCTGCCGACGCTGCCGCAGGGCCTCGACTGGCGGACGCAGCCGTTCTCGCACGCCG
>NZ_BAAHCA010001123.1:0-1425 GCF_054776295.1 Streptomyces sparsus | reverse complement strand
AGCCAGATCTGCGGCACCGGCGGTGCGGCGGCGGCCAGTTGCCCCACGAGTGTGGACAGCAGCGTGGGGCCCACCGTGCGGCGGGCCGGCGCGGGAGCCGCCGACGGGTCGGCGGACTGCCCGGTGTCGTCGTCGAGCGTGTTGTACGCCGGGTAGGGCAGCACCGCCGGACGGTCCTCGGTGTCGTCACCGCGCCGGGTGGGGCCGGTGTGCGGACCGGACACGTAGCTGGCCTTGAACCGCTCGTAGGCGCTGGTGTCGACCTTCAGGTAGCCGAAGCCGGGGATCGGCGGCAGGTGGAAGGCGTCGGGGGTGTCCAACACGGTGCGGGACTCGTCGGGCGAGAAGGTGCGCAGGCCCAGCCGGTAGGAGAGGTAGGTGTCCAGACCCTTGAGCTTGCCGCCCTCGATGCGCTGGCTGGAGAGCAGCAGGTGCACGCCGATGGACCGGCCGATGCGCCCGATGGAGAGGAACAGGTCGATGAAGTCCGGCTTCGCGGTGAGCAGTTCACCGAACTCGTCGATGACGACGAACAGGTGCGGCAGCGGGTCGAGTTCGGGGCGCTGGGCGCGGGTGGCGGCGTAGGTGGAGATGTCGGCGATGTTGCCCGCGTCCTTCAGCACCTGCTGGCGGCGCTTGACCTCGCCGGCCAGGCTGGAGTGCACCCGCTCGACGAGCCCGGCGCGGTTCTCCAGGTTGGTGATGATGCCGGCGACGTGCGGCAGCGACGCGAAGGGCGCGAACGTGGCGCCGCCCTTGTAGTCGACGAGCACCATCGCCAGGTCCTCCGGCGGGTGGGTGGCGACCAGTGCGAGGACGAGCGTGCGCAGCAGCTCACTCTTGCCCGAGCCGGTCGCGCCGACACACAACCCGTGCGGGCCCATGCCGAGTTCGGCGGACTCCTTGAGGTCGAGCAGCACCGGTTCGTGGCTGTCGCCGAGGCCGATCGGGACCCGCAGGAACGCCTGGTCGCCGCGTGGCGCCCACATCCGGTCGACGTCCAGGTCGGCGGCGTCGTCGATGCCCATCAGCTCGGTGAAGTCGACCGGGCCGGACAGCGGCGCGCCGGACGCGGCGGACTCGGGTGACAGCCGCAGCGGCGCGAGGCTGCGGCTGAGGCCGAGCGCTCCGCCGGGCGTCAACTCGTCCAGCGAGCCGCGCACCACGACGGGTTCCTCGCCGCGCAGGTCCTCGACGGTGACGCCGTGCCCGTCGTCGTCGACGGTGACGCGCACCGACACCTGGCCGGGTTCGTCGATGCGCCGGGACAGCAGGTGCAGCACGGTGACGCCCATGTCGGCGAGCGGCACCGCCTCGTCGGGCCGGACCGGCTCGTGCGCGGTGTCGCCGTGCCCGTCGCTGAGCACCAGCAGCCGCTTGCCGAGCCGCAGCGCCTCCCGGCCGGCGAGCAGGCGGAGCCCCCGG
>NZ_BAAHCA010001122.1:0-1426 GCF_054776295.1 Streptomyces sparsus | reverse complement strand
CTGGGCAGGGGCGGTTGGCGGGGGCGATGGGCGGGGGAGCGGCGCGCTGCCGTCAGCGGGCCAGCAGGTCGCGGAGTGCCCCGGTGACGTCGGCCGGCGCCTCCTCCGCCATGAAGTGGCCGCTGGTGACCGTGGAGTGGCGGAGGTCGCCGGCCCACGCGCCCCACAGTGCCGCGGCGTCGTACCCGAGAGCGGCGCCCCAGTCCTGCTGGAGCACACTGACCGGCATGCGCAGCGTGTTGCCGACGGCCAGGTCGGCCCGGTCGTGCTCGACGTCCACGCCCGCGGAGGCTCGGTAGTCGGCCACGATGGACGGCACCGCGCCGCGGCAGGCGTCCAGGTAGGCGGCGTGGACGTCGGCGGGGATCGCCTGCGGGTCGTTCACCCAGGCGTCCAGGAAGTGGCCGAAGAAGGCGTCGGCACTGGCGGTGATCATCTGCTCGGGAAGGCCCGGCGGCTGCGCCATCAGGTACAGGTGGAAGCCCACCGCGGCGGTGGCGCCGTGCAGCACCTCCCACATGTCCACCGTCGGCAGCACGTCGAGCACGGCCAACCGGGTGACCGCCCCGGGGTGGTCGAGACCTGCCCGGAACGCCACCAGCGCCCCGCGGTCGTGCCCGGCCAGCGCGAACCTCTCGTGCCCCAGTGCCCGGGCGAGTGCGACGACGTCGGCGGCCATGGTGCGTTTGGCGTAGACGTCCGGACCGGTCTCCGCCGGCTTGTCGCTCGCCCCGTAACCGCGCAGGTCAGGACAGATCACCGTGTGGTCCGCCGCGAGATCCGCCGCCACGTGCCGCCACATCAGGTGGGTCTGCGGGAACCCGTGCAGCAGCACCACGGGCGGCCCCGAGCCGCCGACCGCGGCATGCAGGGACACGCCGTCCGCGACGGGGACACGGTGCTGGGTGAAACCGGGGATGGAGGGTGCCATGGTCAGCTGCCTTCACTCGGAACGGAGCCGTCCGACTGCGGCCGGACAGACGTGACCCCAGCCTGCGGGCCGCGAATGAGCATCCGATCAGCGCGCTATACCGTGACCGGGGAGAACGAGGGAAGGACGGTCCCGCGTGCCGGTCGAGTTCCAGGTGCTGGGCCCCGTCACCGCACGGCACCACACCGGGGAGCCGCTCGCCCTCAGAGGGCCGCGGCACCGAGCAGTGCTCGCCCGGCTGATCATCGCCCGTCGGCGGGTCGTCCCGGTCGACCGCCTCGTCGCGGACCTCTGGGCGGATCCCCCTGCCAACGCGGTCGGCGCGGTACGCACCTTCGTCTCCGCGCTGCGCCGGGCGCTGGAGCCGGATCGAGCCCCCCGAACCCCGCCACGGCTCCTCGTCACCGAAGGGCCGGGCTACGCCCTCCGCGCCGCGGACGACGCGGTCGACGCCTGGGCGTTCGAGCGGGCCGTGGCCGAGGCCGCCGGGCAGCC
>NZ_BAAHCA010001121.1:0-1427 GCF_054776295.1 Streptomyces sparsus | reverse complement strand
CCCGCCGCCCGCCCGGGCGGGGCGGGCGGCGCGAGGTCTCAGAGGTCGTCGTGGGCGACGGCCCGGCGGGCGTCCGCGTCCAGCACGCCCCAGCTGATGAGCTGTTCGGTCAGCACCGAGGGCGACTGATCGTAGATCACGGCCAGTGTGCGCAGGTCGTCCTGACGGATCGACAGCACCTTGCCGTTGTAGTCACCGCGCTGGCTCTGGATGGTCGCCGCGTACCGCTGGAGCGGACCGGCCTTGTCGGCGGGCACGTGGGCCAGCCGCTCCAGGTCCAGCACGAGCTTCGGCGGCGGCTCGGCGGCTCCGCCCGGTGTGGTGCCCGGCAGCAGCTCCTGCACCGGGACGCCGTAGAAGTCCGCCAGCTCTGCGAGACGCTGCACGGTCACCGCGCGGTCGCCACGCTCGTACGAGCCGACCACGACCGCCTTCCAGCGGCCCTGGGACTTCTCCTCGACACCGTGGAGGGAGAGGCCCTGCTGGGTGCGGATGGCGCGAAGCTTGGCGCCGAGCTGTTTGGCGTATTCGCTGGACATATGGCTCCCCGGATGAGGTTTTCGTAACTCACTGTGAGGTTACGCAGCGTAATGTACGGCGTCAAGCCGAGAGCTGCCGCCCCTACGCTGACCAGGGCGGATGAGGAACCCCCTCGGCCTCCTGCTACGGTGGGGCCGTTCGAATTCCGGCGTCCTTTAAGGCCCGTCCAGTGAGGCGGGGAAGGAGGTCCGTCACGTATGGACAGCACCAGCAGCTCCGGCGCGCACAGCGCCGGCAGCACACAGACCACCCAGCACACGGCTCCGGCCCGCCCCGTTCTGGAGGCACCGGACATCGCCCGGGTACTGACCCGGATCGCCCACGAGGTCGTCGAACGCGCCAAGGGCGCCGGCGACGTGGTGCTGCTCGGCATCCCCACCAGGGGAGTGCACCTCGCCCGGCGGCTCGCGGCCAAGCTCGAGGAGATCACCGGCCGCCCGGTGCCCGTCGGCTCACTCGACATCACCATGTACCGCGACGACCTGCGGCTCGGCCCGGCCCGCACCCTGGCCCGCACCGACATCCCCGCCGACGGCGTCGACGGCCGGCTGGTGGTGCTCGTCGACGACGTGCTCTTCTCCGGCCGCACCATCCGCGCCGCGCTCGACGCGCTCGGTGACATCGGTCGGCCGCGGGCGGTGCAGCTCGCCGTGCTGGTCGACCGCGGCCACCGCGAACTGCCGATCCGCGCCGACTACGTCGGCAAGAACCTCCCCACGTCGCTGCGGGAGACGGTCAAGGTCCAGCTCACCGAGGAGGACGGCCGCGACGGCGTGCTGCTCGGGCTGCGCGAGGCCGCACCGGCCGGCGAGCAGTAGCGCCCCCCCCGCACCCGCCCACCCCGCGCCTCCCAGGGCCGGGGCCGGGTGCCGCCGCCCGCCCGCCGG
>NZ_BAAHCA010001120.1:0-1429 GCF_054776295.1 Streptomyces sparsus | reverse complement strand
GCCGCCGGGGCGGCCATCACCGCGGCGGCCGCGGCGGCGAGCACGGCGCTACCGGCGTGGCGGTGGCGACGCGGGGTGGCGGGGGTCGAGGTGGGTGCTGTTGCTGACGTCATGTGGGTCTCCAATCGCTGGACGGGTGTCCGGTCCTTCGGTGCGGTGGTGGACCGACTCCCCGTCAGCAGTGTTGACCTCTCGACCGGGCTTGCCACCCCCGTTGCACGTCATCCGGGACGACGGAACGGTGAGAGGTACGCTGGCCTGCGGGAACGGCACCGCCCTGGAACGACCGACCGGGACGGTGGGCACACACGCCGGACCGCGTCGGTCCGGACGGACCGCGGGGGAGCCGGTGGCCGGAGTACCTGAGGAGACGGCGCAGTTCGCTGCGACGCTGCGGGAGCTCAAGGAACGTTCCGGGCGCAGTTACGGGCAGTTGGCCAAGCGGCTGCACCTGAGCACCTCGACCCTGCACCGCTACTGCAACGGTGCGGCGCTGCCTGCCGGGTACGGCACCGTGGAGCGCATCGCCCGGCTCTGCGGCGCCACCCCCGACGAGTTGCTGGACCTGCACCGGCGGTGGCTGCTCGCCCGACCAGGCGGAGCGGACCGAGCGCACGGCCTGCTCCGCGGCGGCGCCCAGGTCGTCGGCGGACGCCAGTGAGTCGATGCGGGGCAGCGCGGTGTGCGCGAACAGCTTGCCGCTGGTCAGCACCCGGCCCGGCTCGTCGGCGGCGAGCGTCTCCGCCAGCCGCCGGTTGATGCTGCTGTCACCGGGGTCGTTGAGCCGCAGCTCGACGCGGGTGCCGAACGCCGACTGGGCGGCGATCCGCACATCGTTCCACCGCAGCATCGCCGCGACCACGTGGATGCCGTAACCGCCGCCGCGCTTTAGCAGGTCGGTGACGGCCTCGTCCAACTCCTCGAAGTCGTCGCGCAGTTCACCGAACCCGTCGACCACCAGCACGATGTCGGTGGAGCCGAGGTGCGGAAGCTG
Source organism: Streptomyces sparsus (assembly GCF_054776295.1). Lineage (NCBI taxonomy): Bacteria > Bacillati > Actinomycetota > Actinomycetes > Kitasatosporales > Streptomycetaceae > Streptomyces > Streptomyces sparsus. The sequence continues at coordinate 435 of NZ_BAAHCA010001120.1, read as the reverse complement.
CCCGGCGGCCCGCATCCGGCGCAGCTGCTCGACGGAGTCGATGCCGCGCTCGCGGAACACCTCCTCGCGGGCGGTGAGCATGGTGCGCACCTCCTCGACGGTGCGCATCGCCCGCTCCCGGTCGGCACGCCCGGCGACGCCGCCGACGTGCGGCAGCCCGGCCATGGTCTGGAGGCCGCCGCCGACCAGGTCGAGGCCGTAGACGCCGACCTCCTGCGGGGTGTGGGTCAGCGCCAGCGACAGCATCAGGGTGCGCAGCAGTGTGGTCTTGCCGGACTGCGGGCCGCCGATGACGGCCGCGTGGCCGCCGGCCGACGTCAGGTCCAGCAGCCACTGGCCCTGCCACTGCCGTGCCGGGTCGTCAAGCAGGCCCAGCGGGACCCGCATCGGCCCGGCGGGCCGATGCGTGAGCTGCATGCCGCGCCGCCCGGCCTG
>NZ_BAAHCA010001119.1:0-1432 GCF_054776295.1 Streptomyces sparsus | reverse complement strand
CGGTCCCGTTCCTGCCACAGGGGCAGCAGCTCCGGCGGTACGTCGCGGGTCGGAGCGCCGCCGGGCAGCGCCCCGGCGTGCTCCAGGGCGCTCGCCAGCCGGCGTGCCTCCGCCTCCGGCACCGGCGTACGGGTGTCGGTCAGTACCGCGCGCAGCCAGTCCAGCGTCGGTTCGACCCGGAGCAGGGTGCCGGAGAAGTCGAAGAGCACGCCCCTCGCCGGGGTCGCGGCAGCGGGGTGCGGCATCAGTTGAGCGCGCTGAGGCCGGGCACGAACGCCACCAGAAGCGGGATGACCGGCACCAGCGAGGCCAGCGCGGTCATCCGGAGTCTGCTGCCCACCGGCAGCCGGTCGGCGGGCGAGAGCAGCCGGTCCACCCGCTGCGGGAGCAGCGTGCGGTGCGAGGCGCACGGCCCGAACACCGCCCGGTCCTCGTTGAGGCCGACGAGCGCCAGCGCGGTGGTGAGCCGGCCGTGCTGCCGGGAGGCGACGTCGTCGGCCGCGAGTTCCACCAGCCGGTGCATCTGGTGCCGGAAGGCGCGGAAGACGGGCACCTGCGGGAAACCGCCGGCGAGCGCCGACGAGCAGTGCAGCAGCCAGTCGTGCCGGGCCCTCACGTGACCTTCCTCGTGCGCGATCACCGAGTCCAACTGGCGGCCCTTGAGCCGCCGAAGCGCGGCGGTGGTGATGACCAGACGGGGCTGCGCCCCGGGCAGCCACCAGGCTTCGGCCTGTTCGCCCTCCAGCACGATGAGCCGCTCACCCGCGTCCTCCTCCTCGCCGGGCAGCAGCGGGGAACGGGTGCGCAGTCCCGCCCGCTTGCGCCGGCGTCGGGAACGGGCGGTCCACACCTCCCGGGTGAGCATCGCCAGGGTCCAGGCGCCGCCGACGAACAGCAGCACCGCCAGCACCGCCGCCCACGGGTGGCCGTCGGAAGAGAGCGCGTACGCGTCCAGGACCTGCTGCGGGGCGGGCCCGAACACCCGGCCGCGTACCGCCTGCCAGGCCTCCGCGGCGCTGAGCGCCATCGCCAGTACGCAGCACAGCAACACGGCGGCCACCACGCACTGCCAGACCCACAGGGCCAGCACCGGTTCACGGTCCGGCCAGGAGCTGCGGGCCAGGAGCCGCGGCGCCATCGCCGCGGTCAGACCGCCCAGGAGAAGGAGCGCGAGCGCGACCGTCATGGTCCACAGGGTAGGACGCGGCGGCCGGAGTCCGGTACGGCATCGCGGGGAAGTGACGCACGCCTCACCCGGGACGCCGCCGAGCCGGGCCCTGGGGCCGGCGGCTGCCTGCGCTCCCGGCACCCGGCACGGCTGCCACCGCTCACAGGGTCAGCAGCATCGCGGCCATGCCGATCGCCAGGGAGAGGCGGCAGGCGACACCCAGTTCGGTGCCGCCGAGCGGGCCCGGCCGGAGCGGTTCCGCCG
>NZ_BAAHCA010001118.1:0-1432 GCF_054776295.1 Streptomyces sparsus | reverse complement strand
CCTCGGCCCCGGAGGCCAGGTGCCACCGGGGCCGAGGTCACGCGGCGGGCGGCCGCCGGGAGTGCTCACCGCCCCGCCGGGACGAGGACCTCCCCGACCGTGCGGGACCGGAGCCGTTCCAGCAGCTCGGTCTGCTCCTGCGCGCGGCGCAGCAGCGAGTCGAGGCGGTCCGCGTCGAGGCGCTGCTCCTGTTCGGCGAGCTGCGTGAGGGTCCGCCACACCAGAGCCTTGTCCCGCACCGCGAGCAGCAGTCCGTCCAGCTCCACGACGGAGCGCAGCGGTGACGTCCGGACGAGCCGCCCGTTGGGCTTGGCCCGTCCGATGCTCTCGCCGAGCCGGGCCGCGACGATCTTGTACTTGCGCACCGGCACGTCGAGCAGCCGCATGACGTCCAGCAGCGTCGCCCGGTCCTGCTCGACGTCGTCGGTGAGGCGGTCGAGTTCCCCGGACATGGCGGTGTCGGCGTGGCCGTCGGCGACGCGTCGGGCGAGGTCCACCGCGGCGGTGGCGGCGGCGAGGTGGTCGTTGAGGTAGATGCCGAGCAGTTTGTTCTCCTGCCCGGCCGGTTCGGCGGTGGCGGAGCGGGGCATGCGCACGTCCTTCCCGAGTGCCGGAGGGTTCCGGTCGCGCTCCGGGTGCCCGCCGGGGCCGGGCACATGCGGCTCCCGGGCGTTCGGTGCCGTCGGGGCCGGGTCAGTCCCGTACCGCGGCCGCGGTGATGGCCCGGATCCTGAGCGGGCTGGAGTAGACGACGCTGGTCGTCACCGCACCGAGCCCGGCGATCCGGCCGGTGGTCTGCTCCAGGTGACGCATCGAACGGGCGACGACCTTCAGCACGAAGCAGTCCTCGCCGGTCACGTGGTGTGCCTCGACGATCTCCGGGGTGCTGTCGACCAGGTCGTGGAAGGGCTTGTAGTTGCCGGTGGGATATCGGAGCCGGACGAAGGCCAGGATGTCGAGGCCGAGGCGTTCGGGCCGGACCACGGCCGAGTAGCCCGCGATCACACCGCTCGCCTCCAGCCGCCGCACCCGTTCGGTGAGGGCGCTCGGCGACATGGAGACGGCCCGCGCCAGTTCCGCGTAACTCGCCCGCCCGTCACGCTGGAGGGCTTCGAGAATGCGCATGTCGACGTCGTCCGGAGAATCAGCGGCCATGGTCGAGGAATACCGGGGAAACAGCGTCAGATCAAGCGCCGGGCCGGGCTTCTGCGGTTCCACCGGGAAGGAGCCGCTCATAGCGTTGCACCCATGACCCCACTCACGGACGACACCCTCGCCTCTCCCGCACTGCGCGTACCGCCCGCGGCACCCGCCGCCGCGGCGGCCTTCTTCGCTGACCGGCTCGACCACGAGGCGGCCGTCGCCGACGTGCACGCCTCGCTCGCGTCCGGCCGGCCCGGCTTCGTGCTCGTGGACTCGCGGGCGACCGCGG
>NZ_BAAHCA010001117.1:0-1435 GCF_054776295.1 Streptomyces sparsus | reverse complement strand
GCGGACACCTCGCGCGTGGTGCTGAGCCGCTCGGTGGGGGACGACTGGCTGCTGCGCTACCGGGGCCTGACCGCGCCCGACCCGCGGGTGTGGCAGGTACTCAACGGCGGCCCGTCCGTCTGGTTCGCCACGATCCCGGCCGCCGAGCCGGGTGCCGCCCCGGCCGCCACCGGGCGCTGCGTGATCGACGGCCGCTGGGCGGGCTTCGCCGCCGTGGAGGTCGACCCGGCACGGCGACGTGAGGGCCTGGCCACGTCGGTGATGGTCGCGCTGGCCGAACGCGCCCTCACCGAGGGCGCCTCGGCTGCCTACCTCCAGGTCGAGGCGGACAATGAGGGGGCACGGGCCCTCTACTCCCGGACGGGTTTCGCCCCTCACCACTCCTACCAGCACTGGAGAGCCCCCCGGCGCTGAGGCGCCGGACCGGCCCCGCCCGGTAAGGGTGCGGCAGCGGGCGGGAAGGCCTCAGACCACGACAGGACGGTTCGGTACGGGTATGGACAACAGCTCGGCACGCGAGAGGTTCGCCGAAGCGGCCCGGTCCCCGCAGCCGGACGTCGCACAGCTCTGCCTGCTGATCGGCGAGGTGCTGGCACCCGCCCGCGGGGAGCGGACCGTCGTGGAGGGACAGATCGAGCTGGACCGGCTCACCGGCCTGCTGCCCTACGGGCGGGGCCGCTCCCCCGCGGCCTGGGCCGAGGCGCTGGCCCGCCTGCTGGGTGAGCGGGAGGGGTACCGCGGCTCCCCGAGTGACTACCAGCGCCTGGAGTCGTCGCTGCTGGGTGAGGTGCTGCGCCGGCGGCGGGGCCTGCCGATCCTGCTGTCCGTGGTGTGGCTGGAGGTGGCCAGACGGGCCGGCGCCCCCGTGTACGGCGTGGCGCTGCCCGGGCACTTCGTGGTCGGATTCGGCGACCCCGCCGGTGAGCACGTGCTGGTGGACCCGTTCGCCGGCGGACGCCCGCTGGACCCGGAGGACGCCGAGACGCTGGTGGCGGGCGCCACCGGCGGCCCGCTCACGGCGGCGATGCTGCAACCCGCCCAGCCGCTGGAGATCGTGCGGCGGGTGCTGAACAACATTCGCTCCTGGGCGGCGGCCCGCCCCGAGTACACCCAGGTGCAGCTGTGGGCGGTGGAGCTGCTGCTCCTGCTGCCGCACCGGTCGGCCCGGCTGCGCTACGAACGCGCCCGGCTGATCGTGGACCAGGGCGACTTCGCGGCCGGTGCCCGGGAGCTGGAGCGGTTCGCGGTGACCGTCTCCGCGCTGGACCCGGCGGCGGCGGAAGCCGCCAGGCGGGAGGCACAGGCGGCGCGCGCCCGGCTGAACTGAACCTCCGGAGGGCGCTCGGTCCGGCCGGGCGCGGCACCCTCACCGTGCGTCGGGCCGACAACCCGTGGTGGGACGAGGAGCGGTCTTCGTGATGTGGGCGACAGCTTT
>NZ_BAAHCA010001116.1:0-1438 GCF_054776295.1 Streptomyces sparsus | reverse complement strand
GGTGCGTGGCCGACGGCCCGCTCGGGGCCGACTCGCCCTGCCGACGGGTCAGGAGGCCAGGCGTGCCCGGCCGCGCGCCTGGCGGCGGGCCAGGGCCCGTCGCTGCTCCTCATCGAGACCGCCCCAAATGCCGTGCTCCTGGCCGGAGTCCAGCGCCCACTGGGCACACTGATCCTGCACGGGGCAGACCCGGCACACGCTCTTGGCGTCCTCGGCCTGTCGCAGCGCGGGACCTCGGGTGCCCACCGGAAAGAACAGTTCCGAGTCCTCGTCGCGGCATTTCGCGTACTCACGCCAGTTCATGGGTGACTCTCCGTCTCGATGGATGACGCCCCGGAGGGGCTGATCGGCCGTTCGGCGAGCCGCCGCGCTCGCTGACCGACGGCCGGAAGATCGTGGGGCGGCGTGGGGTGCCGCAACGTCGTGGAACCGACGCGTCCGGCCACCTGCCGTGGAAAAGCCCCTGTTCTGCTCTGGTGGCCGCTGCCCGCCCGTTGAAACGTCGGCGGCCCCTTCTCGGCCGGAAACCGGCCGGTGCCGCCCCTCGGTCGCCGACCCGGGTTCACGCGGCGTCCGTCCGGGCACCCGGGCGTCCCGTTCACGGCAGAGAGGTGCAAGGGAGGACGGCTGCGTCCGGGCGGTGATCCGCCCGGGCGGCTGAGGGCGGAGGCTCCGGCCCCGACGCCCGACGCCCGGTGGTCAGGCTCGCCGCCCGGGAGGCGGGGCCGAGGGGTGTGTGAGGGGGCGCGGTCGGGTACCCCGGCTCCCGGAGCCGTTCCCGGGGCCCCGCGTCGGCGGCTGCGCTCCCGGGCGGGGAAGAACGGACACGAAGAGGCAGAGGAGGCGTCATGCCGACGTCACTGGCCGGACAGACCACCGAGGAACTCGGCGGAGCGGGCAGCGTGCTGGCCCTGCAACGCCGCGACCACATCGATCTGGACCGGCTGATGAACGGCTACTGGTCGGCGGGAGAACCCGACCGCAGCCAGTTGCTGAGGGAGATCACGCAGCTCGTCTTCAGTCACGCCTTCGCGGAGGAGACCGTGCTGTGGCCGGTCGTCCGGAAGACCGTGCCGGACGGCGAGGAGCTGACCCGCGAGGTCGAACGTGAACACCAGGAGATCAACCAGGTGTTCGCGGACCTCGACCGCCACGAGGACGACCGGCCCGCCTACGACCGGTGCGTCACCCGCCTCTTCTCCCTGGTCCGCCAGGACATCAGGGACGAGGAGGACAAGCTGCTGCCCCGGCTCCAGGAGGCACTGGACACCGGGCGCCTCGTCCAGCTCGGCACCGCCTGGGAGATGGCGCGGCTCACGGCACCGACCCGGCCGCACCCGGCCGTTCCCAGGCGGCCGCCCGGGAACGCCGTGCTCGGTCTGCCGCTGACCGTCTACGACCGGGCCCGCGACCTGCTCGCCCCGGCCGGACGTCCGGC
>NZ_BAAHCA010001115.1:0-1440 GCF_054776295.1 Streptomyces sparsus | reverse complement strand
GCTCGGGTTCCGGTTCGTCGATCTGGAGTGCCGGGTGGCCGACGAGGCCGGGTTGCAGTTCACGGAGCCTGCTCGCCAGCTCGGCCGCCCGCAGCCGGGACGCGGGCGCCTTGGCGAGGCACTGGTGGATGAGCCGCCACAGCTCGTCCGGGATGCCGGGCAGCGGCGCGACGGCCTCGGTGACGTGCCGCCGCAGCACGGCGCCGGGATGGCCGCCGCCGAACGGGGTGAACCCGGCGAGCAGCTCGTAGAGCACGGTCGCCAGCGCGTAGATGTCGACGGCGGCCCGCGGCGGCAGCCCTTCGACGATCTCCGGCGCGACGTAGTCCGGGGTCCCGACGACCCGGCCTCCGCCGCCCCTGCGGGGCTCGTCGATGAGCTTGGCGACCCCGAAGTCGGTCAGCAGGGCGTGCCCGCTGTCCTCGTCGAGCAGGATGTTCTCGGGCTTGACGTCCCGGTGCACGTAGCCGGCGGCGTGGGCCGCGGCGAGCCCGTCGGCCACGTCGGCGGCCAGCGCGACCGCGGTGTGCGGGGTCAGGCGGCGCTCCCGGTCGAGCAGGGTGCGCAGGTCGGTGCCGCGGACCAGGTCCATCACCAGGGCGAGGTCGTTGCCGTCGACCACCAGGTCGCGCACGCCCACCACCCGTGGATGGTCCAGGCTGACCAGCGCCGCACGCTCCTGCACGAAGCGGCCGACGAGTTCCTGGTCGGCCGCGAGGTCCTCCCGCAGCAGCTTGAGGGCCACGGGCCCGTCCGGACCCGACCCCAGCCAGACTGTGCCGGCGCTGCCGCGTCCCAGGATCTGGTGAGCGGTGTATCGGCTGCCGATCTTCCGTGCCATGACGACAAAGTTACGCGGAGCGGAGGCTCCGAGGGGGCCCGGATGACGACAAGCACCACTTCTGGGCGGGAAAGACCCCCGGATAAGTCGACAAATACCCGAACCGGCCGCCTTCGCGGGCCCGGTCGGCCACTCCCGGCACTTCGGGCGGGGTCTCGGAGAGGCCCGCCCGCACGACACCGGTGACGGCCCCGGCGCAGCCGCCACCGGACCTACCGCCACCGGGCCGGAGCGTCCCGGCCCGGCGAGCGTCAGTAGCCGACGGCCTCACGCACCGAGGCGAACCAGTCCGTCATCGTCTGCCAGAAGCTGCGCCCCTCCGCCACCCACTCCGGGACCGGGGTGAAGTTCCAGATCAGCGCCACGATGGCCACCATGATCAGGATCATGAAGAGACAGCCCTTGAGGCAGCCGAGGCCAGGGATGCGCATCGGGTTGGAGCTGCGCCGTCTCGGCTCCCGGGGCTCACGCGGGGGGCGCGGGGCAGGGCGCTGCGGCGGCTCGTAGCGCTGCGGCGGGGGTTGCTGTTGCGGCGGCGGCGCGTACCGCTGCTGCTGGGGGGCGTACTGCTGCGGGGACTGCCGCTGCCCGTGCTGCTG
>NZ_BAAHCA010001114.1:0-1442 GCF_054776295.1 Streptomyces sparsus | reverse complement strand
GGCCTCGGCGGTGCCCGCGGCCAGTACGGCGGCGCCGAACCCCCGGCCGCGGACCGTCGCCGTGCTGGCCATGCCGCGGATGCGGAACGCGGCGCCGGCCGGACCGGACGGGTCGGGGAACGGCTCGGGATAGAAGCTGCCGCAGGCCAGGACCTCGGACGCGTCCCCGTCGTAGGCGGCGACGTGGAACGCGCCCGGCGCCTCGTCCTCGGGGAACTCCGCGGAGGCGGCGGGCAGCTCCGGCCGCAGCACCTCCCAACGCAGCGCGAAGATCTCCGGCAGGGGCACCACGGCGGTACGGATTGTCATGGCCGCAACCCTAGCGAGTGTCCGCGCCCGACGGTCCGGGGGTGCGGTCGTCGGGCAGGAACAGCACCGAGTTCACGTAGCGGCGGTGCGGGGCGACGCTGCGCCGCAGCAGCCCGTGCTCCGCGACGTGCGCGGTCCGCGCCTGATGCCCCGCCAGGTCGAACTCCGCCAGCGGCAGCCACTCGCGGCCGGGCAGCACCCAGCCGCCGTAACCGAGCCCGGCCAGCTGCTCGACCACCGGGAGGTACGGCTGGATGCGGGTCTCCAGCTCGACGAAGAGCGCCGGCCTCCAGCGCCGCACGGTCCGTTCGGCACCGCGCAGCACCGCCTGCTCGCTGCCGTCGACGTCGATCTTCAGCAGCCGCACCTCGGACAGGTCGAGCGAGTCCACCGACAGGCACGGGACCTCCAGCCGGGTGCCGTGCACCGCGTCCCGGCGGACCAGCGAGGACACCCCGCGGTCACCGCGGCCCCCGGGCGGCAGCCACAGCGTGGCGCTGCCCGAGTGGTCGGCGGCCGCTGCCTGGATCACCTCGACGTGGGCCGGGGTGGTGGCCCGCAGCACCTGCGCCAGGTGCGGGACGGGTTCGACGGTGACGACCCGATCGGCTCGCCGGGCCAGCCGGCGGGTCCACGGGCCGTACCAGCCGCCGATGTCCACCGCGGTGCCGCCGGGAGGGCAGAAGTCCGCCAGCCGGCGCAGTTCCGGCTCGAAGCGCGGGTACAGGGCGCCCGCCGTCCGGGCGACCAGCCGGGGCGGCAGACGGGGTCCGATGCGGGCGGCGAGCGTCACGGGGTACCCGCCCGCTCGCTGAACCGGTTGTGCTCCTCCTCGCTCACCGGCTCACCGGAGGAGGGCAGCAACTGCGGAATGCCGTCCACCACCGGGTAGCGGCGGCGCAGCCGCGGGTTGTAGAGCGCGTCACCCGCCTCGGACAGGGTCAGCGGGCCCTTGTCCAGCGGGCAGGCGAGTATGCGCAGCAGCGGGTCGTCAGGTGACATTTCTGGAGCCTTCCGTGCGGGGGGAGCGGGGGGTGGCGCTGATGGTTCGGCTGGTCTGGTGGGCCGGGGCGCCCGGCGGCCGGGGCGACGCCCTGCCGTCCGGCGGTTCGGGCCGGTGCGGCTCGGGCCGG
>NZ_BAAHCA010001113.1:0-1443 GCF_054776295.1 Streptomyces sparsus | reverse complement strand
CGCCACCGTGGCCGGCCGACGCGCCGGGGTAGCCGTAGCCCGGCGCCGGCGGGCCGAATCCGCCTGACGCGGGCGGCTGGTGGGAGGGTTGGTGACCTGGCGGCGGCGGTATCGTCATGCCGCCAACTCTGACATGCCAGGAACAGCTTCCGGCCCCCAGGTACGCCACCTTCACCATGTGGATCGCGCGCCTCCACCCGGACGCCGCGCGTCCGTCGGAAACCGGGCCCGAGCCCGCCCTTCCGCCTCCGCAGCCGGACCGCACCGCTCACGCCCCGTAGCCCGTCCCGACGAGCGGCCGTCCCCACGAGGGGCCGACTCACGACGAGCGGCCGGCCCCCGATGAGTGATCAACCCCGGCCGTGGAACCCCGCTCGTGGAACTAATCGCGACCACCTCGGCGTTTCCCCAGCATGCGTGAACAGGAGATTCCATGCGCGGCCTGAGACCTGCTTCCCTCGGCGCCGAACCGGAGGGCGACCGGTTGCGGCGCATCCTGGCGTCCCCGCACTACGACGCGGACGCCGGCGCCTTCCGCAACCCGGCCGGACCGACGGACCCGCCCGCGGTCCCCGACCCGCCCGGCACCCGGCTCGACATGATCCGCGCCCTGCTCCGCGGTGACGGTCGGCGGCCGACGGCGCCGATGCCGGTACAGCGGCCGGAGCTGGGCTCCCCGCCCGCCTCCGGGCTGCGGCTCACCTGGTGCGGCCACGCGTCGGTGCTCGCCGAGATCGACGGCCGCCGGGTGCTCTTCGACCCGGTCTGGGGTGAACGCTGCTCACCGTTCCCGTTCGTCGGGCCCCGCAGGTTCCACCGGCCCCCGCTCCCGCTGTCCGAACTCGGGCCGCTGGACGCGGTGGCGATCTCGCACGACCACTACGACCACCTGGACATGGCGTCCGTGCGTGAGCTGGCCCGTACCGACGTGCTGTTCGCCGTTCCGCTCGGCGTGGGCGCCCACCTGGAGCGCTGGGGCGTGCGCCCCGAGCGGATCGCCGAACTCGACTGGCACGAGTCGGTCGAGGTCGGCCCCCTGACGCTGACCGCGACACCCGCCCGCCACTTCTGCGGCCGGGGCCTGCGGAACAAACAGCGCGCCCTGTGGGCGTCCTGGGTGGTCGCCGGCCCGGAACACCGCGTGTTCCACAGCGGCGACACCGGCTACTTCCCCGGTTTCGCGGACATCGGCCGCACCCACGGCCCGTTCGACGCCTCGATGATCCAGATCGGTGCCTACAGCGAGTACTGGCCCGACATCCACATGACACCCGAGGAAGGGCTGCGGGCCCACCGCGACCTGCGCGGCGGCACCCTGCTGCCCATCCACTGGGGCACCTTCAACCTGGCACCGCACCCGTGGACGGACCCGGCCGACCGCTCGCTGGCCGCCGCCGCCGAGGCCGGGGTGCGCATCGCCGTGCCCCGGCCCGGTGAGCCCTT
>NZ_BAAHCA010001112.1:0-1445 GCF_054776295.1 Streptomyces sparsus | reverse complement strand
GGCCGGGGGCGTTCAGGCCGGGCGCGGGCCGGTGCCGGAGCGCGGGGGTACCGGCACCCGCTGCAGGTCGCGGGCGACGGTCAGCTCCCCCTCGTAGCCGGCCCGGCGGGCCTGCTCGGCGAAGACCGACGGGTCGCCGTAGCGCTGCGAGAAGTGCGTGAGCACCAGATGGCGCACCCCGGCCTCCGCCGCGACCCTGCCTGCCTGCCCGGCCGTGAGGTGGCCGTGCTCCGAAGCCAACCGGAGGTCCTCGTCCGTGAAGGTGGACTCGATGACCAGCAGGTCGCAGCCGTCCGCGAGTTCGTGCACCGCGTCGCAGAGCCGGGTGTCCATCACGAAGGCGAACCGCTGCCCCGGCCGGTGCTCGCTGACGTCGGCCAGCCGCACACCGCGCAGCTCACCGGTGCGGGACAGCAGGCCGACGTCCGGTCCGCTGATGCCGTGCGCGGCGAGCCGCTCGGGCAGCATGCGGCGGCCGTCCGGTTCCTCCAGCCGGTACCCGAAGGCCTCCACCGGGTGTGAGAGCCGCCGCGCGGAGAGCGTGAAGGAGGGTGTGCGGGCCAGTACCCCGTCCGCCGCGACCGGCTCCTCCCGCAGCCGGACCGTCTCCCGGTAGGCGGTGGAGTACCGCAGGCGGTCGAAGAAGCGCTGTCCGCTCGCCGGATAGTGCGCGGTCACCGGATGCGGGACCCGGTCGAGGTTGATGCGCTGGATGACACCGGCGAGGCCCAGCGAGTGGTCGCCGTGGAAGTGGGTGACGCACAGCCGGGTCAGGTCGTGGGCGGCGACACCGGCCCTGAGCATCTGCCGCTGGGTGCCCTCGCCGGGGTCCAGCAGCAGACCCTCGCCGTCCCAGCGCAGGAAGTAGCCGTTGTGGTTGCGGTGCCGGGTCGGGACCTGACCGGCGGTGCCCAGCACCACGAGTTCACGGGCGGACACGGGTGCCCCTTCGCGGCTGCCGCGGACGGCCGGGCCGGGCCGGGCTCAACCGGGCGGCCACTGGAGGCCGCGGCCGGCGAGCACGTGCGCGTGCGCGTGGAAGACAGTCTGGCCCGCACCGGAACCGGTATTGAAGACCAGCCGGTAGGACTCGGCGCCCTCCGCCGCGGCCACCTCACCCGCCACCCGCAGCACCTCCGCGGCGACCTCCGGCTCGGCGGCTGCCAGCGACGCGGCGTCGCGGTGGTGCGCCCGCGGAATGACGAGCACATGCGTGGGAGCCTGCGGATTGATGTCCCGGAAGGCGACGGTGGTGGCCGTCTCGTGCACCAGCGTCGCCGGGACGTCACCCGCGACGATCTTGCAGAACAGGCAGTCCGCCTGCGGTTCTCCAGCCATGCAGCGGATGGTACTAGGGTCCGCCCGTCCGGCCCTCCAGGTGCGGCACCGTCCGGCGCCCCGCGGGCCCGGGCTCAGCGCCAGCGGCCGGTGCGGCCCAGCAGCAG
>NZ_BAAHCA010001111.1:0-1445 GCF_054776295.1 Streptomyces sparsus | reverse complement strand
CCGGGGCGCAGGCCGGGCCCCGACCGGTCACCGGCTCCCGCTCAGAACCTCACGTCCGAGCAGGCGTAGAAGGCGTTGGCCGTGTCGTAGACGTTCCACACGGCGAGGATCAGGTGCCGCCCGGACTTGCCCGAGGGCAGGCGTCCGGTGTGGCTCTCGGTGGCTGCGGGCTGGCGCCCGCCCATCGGCACGGTCAGGAACGGCGCCGGCGCCTCCTCGGCGCGGGTCAGGGTGCTGTTGGGGTTCCAGCCGTTCTTGGTGATGTAGTACCGGTAGTCCGTGGTGCGGTGCCTGGCCGTGTTGCGCCAGGAGAAGGTGTAGTTGGCGCCGCTGCTGAGCTGCGCGGTCGGCCAGGAGCCGTTGCGGGGCTCGTCGAGTTCGGAGAACCGGGAGTTGCCGCCGGCGCAGATCCGTCCGTCGGAAGGGCCTCCGCCGGGGAACCCCTTCGGTCCCTCGACGCTCTGCGGTTCCCACTGGATGCCGCCGCAGTTGGCCACCGTGCCCTGGGCGCAGTGCATCTGCCTGCTGGGGGTGGAGGTGGTGTAGCCGTGTGCCGCGGCCGAGCCACCGGTGGCGACGGCCGTCGCCGCCGCGATACCCATGGCGACTGCCGCCGCCGTGATCCTTGTGCGCATGCTTCGCTCCTGCCTGAAGAACCTGGGGAAGTTCGGAGAGCGTGCCTGGTCCAGACCACTTATGAAACTAGCGCCAGCTATTGGTCATGTCCAGACCAATTTCTCCGGCCAACTCCGGTAACAGTGGAGGACGTTCAGGCGACGGAGTCGACACGGCCGGTCGGCGCCGGTCCCCGGTCGTGATGGATCGGGGTGTGCGCGCCGGTGAGCGGCAGGCCAGAGCCGCCGTGCCGGGCCGCGACGATCTCCGCGGCGATGGACAGCGCCGTCTCCTCGGGCGTGCGGGCCCCCAGGTCCAGGCCGATCGGTGAACGCAGCCGGCTCAGCTCCCACTCGGTGAGCCCGGTCTCGCGCAGCCGCCGCATCCGGTCCAGGTGCGTACGGCGTGAACCCATCGCTCCGACGTAGGCGACGGGCAGTCGCAGCGCCCGCTCCAGCAGCGGCACGTCGAACTTGGCGTCGTGCGTCAGCACGCACACCGCCGTCCGCGCGTCCAGCGTCTGCGACTCCAGATAGCGGTGCGGCCAGTCGACGACCACCTCGTGCGCGTCGGGGAACCTGGCCCTGGTGGCGAAGACCGGGCGGGCGTCGCACACCGTGACATGGAAGCCCAGGAACCGGCCCGCCCCGACCAGCGCCGCGGCGAAATCGATGGCGCCGAACACCAGCAGCCGCGGCGGCGGCACGCTCACCTCGACCAGCAACGTCACCGGCTCCCCGCACCGGCTGCCGTCGGCCCCCAACTCGACGGTGGCGGTCCGCCCCGCGGACAGCAGCGCGCCCGCCTCGGCGACCGCCGTCCGGTCGAGG
>NZ_BAAHCA010001110.1:0-1448 GCF_054776295.1 Streptomyces sparsus | reverse complement strand
GTGGGAGGTGCGGGGCGCGGGGGTGCGGACCGGCTGGCCGTGGGGTTCAGGCGGCATGGTGCGGGCTCCCTTCGGGCGCTTCGGAGCGGGGGGCGTGGGGCAGGTCGAGGCGTACTTCGGTGCCGCCGGTGCTGCTGCGGCCGACGCGGAGGCGGGCGCCGATGGCTGCGGCCCGTTCCACCATGCCGAGCAGGCCGAAATGCCCGGACCGGCTCAGGGCGGGCAGGGTGGTGCCGGGTGGCAGGCCGGTGCCGTTGTCACGGATCCGGAGGGTGAGCAGGCCGTCGGCGAGTGCGGTCGTGACGGTGACGGTGGTGGCCTTCGCGTGCCGGGCGACGTTGTCGAGGGCTTCGGTGGTGACGGTCAGCAGGTGGCTGGCGACGGCCTGCGTCACGGCGGGGGCGGTGTCCACCGGCCCGGTGTGGTGGAACGTCGCGGTGATGCCGGTGCGGCGGCTGAAGTCCTCCGTGGCGGCGTGCAGTGCGGGGACGACACCCACGGGCCTGCCGGGTTCGCCGCTGTGTCGCAGGTCGGTGAGGAGGTCGCGGGACTCGGCTGCGGCCCGGCGGGCGGATCGGGCGACGAGTTCGGCGCGCTGCCGGACCTCCGGAGCGGGGGCGCGGTCGGCCGTGCGGGCGAGGCTGTCGGCGGAAAGCGCCAGGCCGTGCAGGGTCTTGGCCACGGAGTCGTGGAGGTCCCGGGCGAGGCGGGCGCGTTCCTCGGCGACGGCGGTGGTGGCGGCGAGTCGGGCGCGGGCTTCCGCGAGGGCCTGCGAGGCGGTGGCGAACCGCAGGACGTGGTTGCGCAGGGTGACGCCCACGGCTCCGGCGATGGCGCAGAACCCGGCCAGCAACAGGGCGCTGTGCAGCTCTTGGCCGTCTGTCTCGTCCGTAGCACCGGCTGCACCGGATGCGGCGGCTCCGGCGGTGGCGTACAGGACGGTCAGCAGCAGGCACTGGGCGGCGGCGAAGGCTCCCGCGCCGCGCCAGCCGTAGAGCAGGCCGGCGAGCAGCGGGGTGCAGACGCACACGTAGGCGAGTGGCGACTGCGGGGTGGCGGTGACGAGGAGGAGTCCGGACAGCAACAGGTCCACCGCGAGCAGCGGCGGGTGCCGCAACAGGAGCGGGCCGAAGCGCTCCCAGTCGCGGAAGAGGGCGTAGGAGCCCATGAAGGTGACGAGCACCGCCGAGCCGACCAGCCACTTCGGCAGCCCGTCGGCGGTGTTGGCGAGGGCCATGGGGGTGCCGAGCGCGATCATCGCGAGCCGGAAGCCGAAGACGTGGCGGCACAGCGACTGCAGGGCGTTGGCCTGGAGTGGCACGGTGGTCCGGCCGGCCGGGCCGTTCCCCGTCGTGGCGGCGGTCCGGTGGGGGCCGCCGGTCCGGCCGGGCCGCAGGTTCCGCACGCGGTTCCGGACGTTGCCGAACCGTCCGGGGCGGAGGCGGGCG
>NZ_BAAHCA010001109.1:0-1449 GCF_054776295.1 Streptomyces sparsus | reverse complement strand
TCCCCGGTGCACGGCTCCCAGATCGGCGTCGTCCACCAGCGCCACCCGGCCGACCAGCCGCTGGACCGGGCGGGCCGGGGCGAGCACGTGGCTGCCCACCCAGGGCGCCCCGCTGTCGGCCCCGACCAGCACGTGCGGCTCGTCGAGAGCGCGGACCAGGTCGAAGGACCGCAGTGCGGCCACCGCGTCCAGGGCCCGGTAGCCGCGGGCCTCGCTCAGCGCCCGCAGGCCGTAGCCCTCACTCATGCCCAGCTCGTCCCACATGCTCCACGCCAGGCTGTGTGCCCGCAGACCGGCCCGGCGCTGGTGCACGGCGAGTGCGTCCAGGAAGGCGTTGGCGGCGGAGTAGGCGCCGCTCATCGAACCGCCGAAGTAGCCGTTCACCGAGGAGAACGAGACGAAGGAGCGCATCGTGTACTCCCGGGCCAGCCGGTGCAGCACCCAGCCGCCGGTGACCTTCGCGGCGAGCGCGTCCCGCCACCCGCGCTGGTCGAGGTCCGCCACGGCCCGCTGGTCGAAGGTGCCCGCCAGGTGCAGCACCCCGGTCGGCGGCACCGACCAGTGCCCGGTCGCCTTCTCCAACGCCGCCCTGACCTGGGTGTGATCGGTGACGTCGGCGCTCTCGTACCGCACGTCACCCAGCTCACGCAGCCTGCGGTACGCAGCGACACGGCGGGCCGGCTCACCGCCCGCGTCGAGGTGCCGCTGCCAGGTGTGCTCGGCGGGCAGCGGGGTGCGACCGAGCAGCAGCAGCCGGGTGCCGGGGGTGCGCAGCAGGTGCTCGGCCACCCGGACCGCGACGCCACCCAGGCCGCCGCTGACCACCAGGAAACCGTCGGGCCCCGATTCGGGCGCCGCCCCGGTGCGCGCGTGCGTGTCGGGCAGCGGCGCCAAGCGGCGGACCCACCGCTGCCCCTGCCGCAGAGCGATCTCGGTGTCGGTCAGCGGGGTCCGCAGTTCGTCGAGCAGCCAGGTGATCGCGGCGCCGTCCGGGTCGGGGGCGCTCCCGGGGGCGTCGTCCGGCAGGTCCAGGTGGCAGGCGCGCAGCGCGGGGAGTTCCGGGGGCAGGCTCTTGAGCAGGCCGAGCGCCGCAGCGTGCGCGTAACCGGGCCGGTCGTCGTCCAGCACGGCCTGGCTGCCCGCCCCCACCAGGTACAGCGAGACCGGCCGGTCGGCGCCCCGGCGGGCGTCGAGCGCCCGCGCCAGCGCCAACAGGCTCTCCGAGCTGTCGCGTTGCGCGTCGAGCAGCTGCTCGGCCGTCTCCGGCTCGGTCCGGTCGCCACCGACCGCGCCGAGGTGCACAACGGCGTCCAGCGGCCGGCCGTCCTCCGCCAGCCGGTCGAGCAGCAGCCCGTGATCCGCGGCGGAGTCGACGCGGAGCCGGTAGCCTGCCGCGTCCGACCTGCTGAACCCGTCCCCGGCGCCGACCACCGTGCAGAGCCCACCCCG
>NZ_BAAHCA010001108.1:0-1449 GCF_054776295.1 Streptomyces sparsus | reverse complement strand
GTGGGGCGGCCGCCTCTGTGCGACGGCCGCCCCACGAGCGGTCTAGCCGAGCAGGCCGCCGAACAGTCCGCCGTTGGCCATGCCGAGATAGAAGCCGACGGCCGACGCCCCCATGCCCACGATCAGCAGGAACCGCTCGGCCGTGGTCGCGGAGATCATCTGCCCCCACAGCCCGACCACCAGCCCGGCCAGTCCCGCCCAGGACGCCAGCAGGTGCAGGCCGGGGAAGAAGCAGGTGGCGAAGGCGATCACGCCGAGCAGCAGCGTCGCCGTCGTCATGCCGTTCTCGACCGGATGGGACCTGCCGTCGGAGTTGAGGAGGGAGAAGAGTCCGGCTTGCCGCACTGTCTGTGCCATGGGGCACCTCCTGTCGGAAGGCGGCGCGCCTGTGGCGCCGCTCACACCCGAGGTGTCCAGATTGCGGTGCTTCCCGGTCGGATTTCAAGCGGAAGGCCGAGTGCGGGTAGTCTGTACGGTCTGCACCGGTGTCTGCCCTGCTCACCGTCACGATCGCTCGCCTGGACCGTCGACTGTCAGTGGCCGCGGATACCGTTGCTCACGCATCAACAACCCTCCTGCCACGGATCGACCGTGGCCGCTGAGTCCGAAGGAGGTGGGTTCCACATGCGTCACTACGAGGTCATGGTGATCCTCGACCCCGATGTCGAGGAGCGCGCTGTCTCCCCGCTGATCGAGAACTTCCTCTCCGTCGTCCGTGAGGGCGCCGGAAAGGTCGAGAAGGTCGACACCTGGGGTCGCCGTCGTCTCTCCTACGAGATCAACAAGAAGCCCGAGGGGATCTACTCGGTCATCGACCTGCAGGCCGAGCCTGCGGTCGTCAAGGAGCTCGACCGCCAGATGAACCTGAACGAGTCGGTCCTCCGGACCAAGGTCCTCCGTCCTTCCACCCACTGAGCTCGCGCTCGGTAGCGAAGGATCCGAGTAGTAGCACCACGCAGCACTAGCACCCCCGCCGAGAGGTTCATCCATGGCAGGCGAGACCGTCATCACGGTCGTCGGCAATCTGGTCGACGACCCCGAGCTGCGCTTCACCCCTTCCGGTGCGGCGGTCGCGAAGTTCCGTGTCGCGTCCACCCCCCGCACCTTCGACCGGCAGACCAACGAGTGGAAGGACGGCGAAAGCCTGTTCCTGACCTGCTCGGTCTGGCGGCAGGCGGCGGAGAACGTCGCCGAGTCCCTCACCAGGGGCACGAGGGTCATCGTGCAGGGCCGCCTCAAGCAGCGGTCGTACGAGGACCGCGAGGGCATCAAGCGCACGGTCTACGAGCTGGATGTCGACGAGGTCGGGGCCAGCCTCCGCAACGCGACCGCCAAGGTCACCAAGACATCCGGTCGTGGTGGTCAGAGCGGCGGCGGCAACTGGGGCGGCGGCCCCGGTGGCGGCCAGCAGGGCGGCGGCGACGCACCCGCGGGTGACCCGTGGGCGAC
>NZ_BAAHCA010001107.1:0-1453 GCF_054776295.1 Streptomyces sparsus | reverse complement strand
CGCCGAGCGCGTCGCCTACGCACCGCCGCGCATGGCGGTGGTCTACAACGTCACCGGCCGGCCGGCCGAGCCCGGCGAGCTGGAGTCGGCCGAGTACTGGGTGCGGCACGTGCGCGAGGCGGTCCGCTTCGCGCACGGCGTGCGGGCGCTGGCCGGAGCCGGCGTCACCCGCTTCCTGGAGATCGGCCCCGACGGCACCCTGACGGCGATGGCCGGCGCCTCCCTGGCGGACTCCGAGGACGCCGACGACGCGGGAACCCTGCTCGTGCCCGCCCTGCGCAAGGACCGGGACGAGCCCGGGGCCCTGCTGGACGCCCTCGCCCGGGTCTACACCCAGGGCGTCGACGTCGACTGGGCCCGGGTGTTCGACGGCACCGGAGCCCGCACGGGTGAACTGCCCACCTACCCCTTCCAACGCCGCCGGTTCTGGCCCCGTCCGCCCGCCCTGCTCGGCGACGTGGCCTCCGCGGGCCTGGGCTCCGCCGAGCACCCGCTGCTGGGCGCGGCCGTGCAGCTCGCCGGGGACGACACCTGCGTCCTCACCGGCCGGCTCGGCCTCGGCCACCACGGCTGGCTCAGGGACCACGCCCTCACCAGCACCGCGCTGTTCCCGGCCACCGGCTTCCTCGACCTGGCCCTGCACGCCGGGTCCCGCGTCGGCTGCGAACAGGTCGGCGAACTGACCATTCTCGCGCCGCTCACCCTGCCCGAACGCGGCGGTGTCCAGGTCCAGGTCCGCGTCGAGTCGCCCGACGCCTCCGGCGCCCGGAAGCTGACGGTGCACGGCCGCCGCGAGCACGCCGACCCGGAGACCCCCTGGACGTTGCACGTCAGCGGCCTGCTCACGCCCGCCGACGAGCCCGCCGCGACGCCGTACGACTTCACCGTCTGGCCGCCGGAGAACGCCCAGCCGGTCTCCCTGGACGGCTTCTACGAGCGGTTCGCCGACCGCGGCCACCTCTACGGCCCGCTGTTCCAGGGCCTGTCCGCGGTCTGGACCCGGGGCGATGAGGTCTTCGCCGAGGTGGAGCTGCCCGGCGACGCCGACCCGGCGCCGGAGGCGTTCGACCTGCACCCGGCGCTGCTGGACGCCGCGCTGCACGCCGTGATGTTCGTGCCGATGAAGGACGCCGGACGGCTGCCCTTCTCCTGGACCGACGTCCGCCTGGAGGCCGTCGGCGCCTCCGCCCTGCGCGTGCGCATGGTCCAGGAGGGCCCGGAGGCCGTGGGCCTGTCGCTCGCCGACCCGGCCGGCCGGCCGGTCGCCTCGATCGGCTCGCTCGTGCTGCGCGAACTCACCGGTGACCTCCAGGGTTCTACCGTCGGAGCCCCCGACCGGCAGGGACTGTACGAGCTGGACTGGACGGCCCCGGCCGCCCGCACCGCGCCCGACCCCGCGGCCGTCTGGACCGTGGTGGGCGAAGACACCGCCCGCGCCCTCGCCGACGTGGTC
>NZ_BAAHCA010001106.1:0-1454 GCF_054776295.1 Streptomyces sparsus | reverse complement strand
TGCTCCAGCGCCCCGGCCAGCCGCAGCAGCTCGTCCTCGGCGACACCCGGGGCGGGCCGCACGCCGTCCAGCCGCATCCGGCCCTCGGTGACGGTGCCCGTCTTGTCCAGCACCACGGTGTCCACCCGGCGGGTCGACTCCAGCACCTCCGGCCCCTTGATGAGGATGCCGAGCTGCGCGCCGCGCCCGGTGCCGACCAGCAGGGCCGTCGGCGTCGCCAGCCCCAGCGCGCACGGGCACGCGATGATCAGCACCGCGACCGCGGCGGTGAAGGCGGCCCCGACGTCGCCGCCCAGCCACCACCAGCCGGCCAGCGTGCCCAGGGCGATCACCAGCACGACCGGCACGAACACCGCGGAGACCCGGTCGGCCAGCCGCTGCACCGCGGCCTTTCCGCTCTGCGCCTCGGTGACCAGCTGCGTCATGCGGGCCAGCTGGGTGTCCGCGCCGACGCGGGTCGCCTCGACGACCAGCCGGCCGGCGACGTTGACCGTCGCGCCCGTCACCGCGTCCCCGGCGGCGACGTCCACCGGCACGGACTCACCCGTCAGCATCGACGCGTCGACGGCCGAGCTGCCCTCCCGGACGACACCGTCGGTGGCGATCTTCTCGCCCGGACGCACCACGAACCGGTCGCCGACGACCAGCTCCCCGACGGGTACCCGCTGCTCCCGGCCGTGCCGCAGCACCGCGACCTCGCCGGCACCCAGCTCCATCAGCGCGCGCAGTGCCGCGCCCGCGCTGCGCTTGGACCTGGCCTCCAGGTAGCGGCCGAGCAGCAGGAAGGTCGTCACCCCGGCGGCGACCTCCAGGTAGATCAGCGAGCCGGCGTCGCCCCGGGAGACGGTGAAGTCGAAGCCGTGCCGCATGCCCGGCATCCCGGCGTCACCGAGGAACAGCGCCCACAGAGACCAGCCGAGCGCTGCGGAGGTGCCGAGCGACACCAGGGTGTCCATGGTGGCGGCGCCGTGCCGGGCGTTGGTCCACGCGGCGCGGTGGAACGGCAGGCCGCCCCACACCACCACGGGGGCGGCCAGCGTCAGCGACAGCCACTGCCAGTTGTCGAACTGCCAGGCGGGCACCATCGCCAGCACGATCACCGGTACCGACAGCAGCAGGGAGACCAGGAACCGCTGCCGCAGCGGCGCGTCCTCGTCCTCCTGTCCTGCCGTGCGGCCGTCCGGGCGGGACGCCGCGCCGGCTTCCGGTGTGCCGGTGGTGGCGGGCTCCGGTGGCGCGGTCGCGGTGTAACCGGTCCGCTCCACGGTGCCGATCAGGTCCGCCACCGTGACGTCGTCCCGGTGGTCGACGGTGGCGGTGCCGGTGGCGAAGTTGACGCTGGCCCGGACGCCGTCCATCCGGTTGAGCTTCTTCTCGATCCGGGCGGCGCAGGACGCGCAGGTCATGCCGCCGACGGCGAGGGCGACGCGCTGCTCGGGCCCCGCGCCGGCGTC
>NZ_BAAHCA010001105.1:0-1455 GCF_054776295.1 Streptomyces sparsus | reverse complement strand
CGTGCGGGAGCGGGCGGGCGCGGGCCTCCAGCCTCGGGCGATCGGCTCTCCAGCGGCCGGACCTACGTTGCTGCCGGGTCGCGTCCCACCGCGTGGGCACGGCCCGGCGGGCCGGACGTTCCGGCGGCCCGTCCAGCGGCAGTGACAGCGGAGGTGCCCCAGTGGCCGTATCAGAGCAGACAGACGTGTTCCCGTTCCCCGGCTCCAGCTACCGCGGCCCCGCGGCGCACTACGCCGAGCTGCGCACCCAGGCGCCGGTGAGCAAGGTCCGCACCGCGGGCGGCGTCGACGCGTGGCTGGTGACCCGGTACGAGGACGTGCGGGAGGCGCTCGCCGACCCGCGCCTCAGCCGCGCCCTGGCCTGCGGCGAAGGCGCCCCCCGGGTCGGCGGGTCCATGCACACCACCCCCGAGATGATCATCTCGCTCGACGGCGCCGAGCACGGCCGGCTGCGCAAGCTGGTGGCGGGCGCGTTCACCATGCGCCGCGTGGAGCGCATGCGCCCCCGCGTGCAGGAGGTGCTCGACCAGCTGCTCGACGACATCGAGCGCACCGGCGCCCCCGCCGACCTGGTGCCCAGCCTGTCCCTCCCGCTGCCGCTGACCGTCATCGGTGAACTGCTCGGCGTGCCCTCGGAGGACCTGCGCAAGTTCGAGGGCTGGGCCCGGGCCTTCGCCACCGTCGACGACCGGGCGGGCGGCTCGGAGTCGCTGCACGGCCTGGCCAAGCTCAGCGAGTACATCGTCGGGCTGATCGCCGACAAGCGTGCCGAGCCCACCGACGACATGCTCTCCGACCTGATCCAGGCCCGGGACGACGACGACCGGCTCAGCGAGCAGGAGCTGGTCACGTTCGGCTTCACCCTGATCGGCGCGGGCTTCGACACCACCGCCAACCAGCTCTCCAACTCCCTGCTGGCGCTGCTCGTCCACCACCGCGACCAGTGGAACTGGCTCGCCGAGGACACCAGTCGGGTGCCGCGTGCCGTCGAGGAACTGCTGCGGCACGTCAACCTGTTCGCCACCGACACGACCGGCTTCCCCCGGGTCGCCGCCGCGGACATGGAGATCGGCGGCGTGCACATCCCGGCCGGTGACGCGGTGGTGCTGTCGCTGACCTCGGCCAACCGCGACCCGGAGGTTTTCACCGACCCCGACACCCTCGACCTGGCCCGGGAACGCAACCCGCACATCTCCTTCGGCCACGGCGTGCACTACTGCCTGGGCAAGCACCTGGGCCGGATGGAGATGGAGATCGCCATCGAGGGCCTGCTGCGCCGCTTCCCCGACCTGCGGCTCGCCGTGCCCGAGGCCGAACTGCCGTGGCACGTCGGCGAGATCAACCACACCCTGACCTCGCTGCCGGTCACCTGGGGTGCGTGACACGCCCCGCTCGCCCCGCCCTGCCGAGACGAGGAGCCGGCCCCGACCGCCGCACGGCGACCGGGGCCGGCTC
>NZ_BAAHCA010001104.1:0-1455 GCF_054776295.1 Streptomyces sparsus | reverse complement strand
CGCTCGACCAGCGGTGCGGCGCGCGGCAACCGGCGCCGGATCGCAGCCTGGGGCGCCGGTGCGACGGCGGTGCTGGTGCTCGCCGGCGGCGGCACGCTGGCGTGGATGTACCACAGCCTGGACGGCAACATCGACTCCGCCGACTACGACGACCGGCTCGGCGACAACCGGCCGGTCAGTCTCACCCCCGGCGCCAAGAACATCCTGGTGGTCGGCTCCGACACCCGCGACGGCATGGGGGACGAGTACGGCGAGGGCTTCACCACCATGCAGTCCGACACCCTGATGATCGTCCACGTGGCGGCTGACCGCGAGTGGGCGACGGTCGTCTCGCTGCCGCGTGACTCCTGGGTGGAGATCCCGGCCTGCGACAAGGGCAACGGCGAGACCTCGGAACCGCACCACTTCAAGATCAACGAGGGTTACGCGATCGGCGGCATGACGGGTGACGTCAGCGGTGCCGCCGCCTGCGCCATCAAGACCGTCGAGCACAACACCGGCCTGCGCATCGACCACTTCATGTCGATGGACTTCAACGGCTTCAAGGGCATGGTCGACGCCGTCGGCGGTGTCGAGGTCTGCCCCGAGCAGGCGATCAACGACAAGAAGGCGGACCTGAAGCTGAAGGCCGGCTGCCAGACGGTCAAGGGCGACCAGGCCCTCGGTTACGTCCGCACCCGCTACAGCCTCGGCGACGGCAGCGACCTGAGCCGCATCGGCCGGCAGCAGGAGTTCATGGAGGCGCTCGCCGCGAAGGCGCAGTCGAAGCTGACCGACCCCGCCGCGCTCTACGGGTTCCTGGAGGCGTTCACCTCGTCCCTCACCACCGACAAGGAACTCGCCGGCGTCCGCCCCCTCTTCGACCTGGCGTCCGAGGTCAAGGGCATACCGACGGACCGGCTGACGTTCCTGACGGTGCCCAACTACCCGCGCGAGCGGGACGTGCCCACCGACAAGGCCAACGTGGTCTGGCAGTACCCGGAGGCCGACACCCTCTTCACGTCCCTCGCCAAGGACCGCGAGGTGGACAAGAAGAAGCTGGAAGCCAGTGCCCGCAAGAGCGGCTCGGTCACACCGTCGCAGGTCAGGGTGCAGGTGCTCAACGGCACCGGCACACCGGGCAAGGCCGCCGAGGTCGCCGGGGAGCTGCGCACCCTCGGGTTCCAGGTCGTGCGGACGGGCAACGCGGCACAGGACGCGGAAAGCACCGCGATCACCTACCCGGAAGGGCTGAGGACCCACGCCTCGGTACTGTCCGGCCGGGTCCCCGGCGCCGCCACCACGTCGGGCGGCACCGCCCCGGGGGTGCTGACGCTCACCATCGGCGACAGCTTCCAGGGCATCCGCGGCTGACGGCAGACCGCCCGGCCCGGTCGGCAACGGCCAGCGGCCGGGAGCGGGTTCGGCACCACCCCGCCCGGAACGGCCGTGCTCGGGACGAGTGCCGCACGTGGG
>NZ_BAAHCA010001103.1:0-1457 GCF_054776295.1 Streptomyces sparsus | reverse complement strand
GGCCCTGCTCCCACCCCTCGGCCCACTTCGCCGGGGCCTGCCCCGGCCCGGGCCGGACGTCCGCGAACCCGGCGCGCGGAGGCCGGGATTGCGGGAGTCGGGATTGCGAAGGTCCGAGGTGCGGAGGTCGAACGTGCGAGGGCCGGGAGCGCGAGGTCCGGACACCCACGAGCCCGGCGGGAGGGGGCCGGCGGGTCGAGCGGTCCGGGGGCCGGTCGCGGGCGGCGACTGCGCGTCTCGGGAGGCGGGACGGACGACGTCGTGTGCTGAGCGCTGAGTCATGTCGAGTGACTCTAGGTATCCGTCCACCAAAAAGTGGATCTTGACGTCTTCCTGTGGAAAACCACCGGATTGTGGATAACTCGCCCACTCCATCGAAGGATTCGGCAGCCGGAGACCACCTCACCGACCTACCGGCTGGCATGCTCGAACCAGCGTCGCGTCAGCGCGGGGAGACGACCGCCCCGAGCAGGCCGGGGCCGGTGTGGGCGCCGATGACGGCGCCTACCTCGCTCACGTGCAGTTCACCCAGCGCCGGGATCCGCTCCCGCAACCGGTCAGCCAGCTGTTCGGCCCGCTCTGCCGATGCCAGGTGGTGCACCGCCACGTCCACCGGCGCGCTGCCCGCCCGGCTCACCGCGAGCTCCTCGAGCCGGGCGATCGCCTTCGAGGCGGTGCGGACCTTCTCCAGCATGCCGATGCTGCCGTCGGCCAGTTCGAGCAGCGGTTTCACGGCGAGGGCCGACCCCAGGAGGGCCTGTGCCGCACCGATCCGGCCGCCGCGGCGAAGATGCTCCAGCGTGTCGACGTAGAAGAAGGCCGAGGTGCCCTCGGCGCGCTTCCGCGCCGCGGCCACCGCCTCGTCCACGGACCCGCCGGCTGCCGCAGCGCCGGCGGCGGAGAGGGCGCAGAAGCCCAGCGCCATCGCGACCATGCCGGTGTCCACCACCCGAACGGGCACCGGCGCGTCGCGGGCGGCGAGCACCGCGGCGTCGTACGTGCCGGAGAACTCGGCCGACAGGTGCAGTGAGACGACGCCGTCCGCGCCGGCTTCGGCCACCTCCTGGTAGGCGGCGGCGAAGGTCTCGGGGCTGGGCCGCGACGTGGTCACCGGACGGTGCCTGCGCAACGCCTCGGCCAGTGAACGCGCCGAGATCTCGGTGCCCTCGGCGAAGGCGCGGCCGTCCAGGACCACCGTCAGCGGTACCGCCGTGATGCGATGCTCCCGCAGCGCCGCCGGTGGCAGATATGCCGTGGAATCGGTGACGATCGCGACGTGACGGGACATGAGTCGGACATTACTGCGTTCCGGGGCCCGTCGGCAGCCTGACCCCGCACCCGCGGTGATCGCCGGCGCCCCGGCGTCCGCGGGCCGGGCGGGTCAACGGCCCCGACGTACCAGCGCCCGCAGCAGCCGGTGAAGCCCCTGGCCCGCTCCCCGGAGCATCCCACCCTGG
>NZ_BAAHCA010001102.1:0-1457 GCF_054776295.1 Streptomyces sparsus | reverse complement strand
GCCGGCGGCGTCGGCGCGGCACTGCTCGCCGGGATCGGCGCGTACGCGCTGTTCCGCCGGCGGATCGCGGCGGGCGGCAGCGGCACGAGGGACACAACGAGGGGTGGCACACGGTGAAGCGGCGTACGAGGAGGACCGGTGTCCGGGCCGCGGCCGTCACGGCGGTGCTGAGCGGCATGCTGTGCTCGGCGGTGACCTGGCCGGCGTCGGCGTCGGCCGATCCCACGGCCGAGCCCACGGCCGGATCCACGGCGGAGCCTCCGGCGTACCGGATGGCGGCGGACGCCGAGCCGGTCGAGGGAACGGCGAGCAGCTCGGACGGGCCGGAGCTCAAGCCGGGCATCTACACCGACAGCATCGGCCGCGGTGAGGAGCGCTTCTACAGCGTCGAGCTGGACGACGTCTCGACGGTCTACCTGTCGGCGGTGGCCGCGCCGAAACCGGGCAGCAAGGTGGCCTCGTTCGGTGAGGGCCTGGAGATGGAACTGACCACCACCAGCGGTGAGCGGTGCGACACCGCGGGCAAGGCCACGTTCTCCGGCGACGGCATCTCCTATCCGATCGGCGACTACGCGGCCCGGCGCATCGGCGGTGGCATCGACCGGTGCCAGCAGGCCGGGCCCTACCTGTTCTCGGTGAAGCGGGACGGGCCGGGCACGTCCGACCCGGGCCGCTGGCCGCTGGAGATCCGCTTCATGACGGAGCCCGGCCTCGACGGCAGTGTGCCCGGTCCGCCCGGCAAGGGCAGCTGGAGCTCGGAGCCGCCCACGCCGCCCACCGGCACGTCCCGGCAGGCGAGCGGCGGTACCTCGCTGAACGACGCCGGAGCGGTCGGGGCCGGGGTGTGGAAGGACACGGTCCGGGCCGGGGAGACCCGCTTCTACCGGGTCCCGGTCGACTGGGGACAGCAGCTGTTCGCGTACGCCGAGCTGCCGAACGCCCAGCGCAAGCAGGACTCCTACGACCTCGTGCCGCGGGCGTTCGGCTTCCACCTGTTCAACCCGCCGCGAGCCGACGTCATCGACGACAACTTCGAGTCCTACAAGGGCGAGCAGGCGTCGGCCGAGCTGGCCACCCGGCCGGTGGAGTACGGCAACCGCTACGGCGACGAGGGGCGAGGCATCAGCACCGCGGGCTGGTACTACCTCGCTGTGACCCTGCATCCGGACCTCACGCAGTTCTTCCCCGACGGCGCCACCGTCACGTTGCGCGTCGACCTGCGCGGCGAGGCCAAGGAGGGCCCGGGCTACCGGGGGGACGCCGCGGCGGCCGGCTTCGGCGTCACCGAGGAGGACAGGGCCGCGGCGGAGAAGGGGCTCAGCGCGGACGACTCCGCGGGCAGCGGCGCCGGCACCTGGCGGCTGGTGGGCTGGAGTGCCATCGGGGCGGGCAGCGCGCTGGTCCTGGGGCTGGGCGCGTGGATGCTCGTCGCCCGGCTCCGCCACCGATCCGCGCCG
>NZ_BAAHCA010001101.1:0-1458 GCF_054776295.1 Streptomyces sparsus | reverse complement strand
AGCCGGGGCCAGCGGCGGGCCAGGCGGCAGGTGGCGGCCCGAGGCACCGGCGGGCCAGGGGCGGCGGGTGCGGACCGGGGGTCAGGGGCGGCGGGTGAGCAGCCAGGGTTCCACGATGCCCAGGCCGCGGACCGGACGCTGGTACAGCGGCTGGAGGGCGAAGCGGTAGGCGGCGCCTTCGGGGCCGTCCTGCTCGGAGTCCTTCTCCGACTCGGGGGCGTCCCCGGTGGCCGTCAGCTCGTCCCGCACCGAGCCGTCCACCAGCACGGTGTCCTTCGGCGCTATCGACGTCAGCCGGCTCGCCAGGTTGACCGTGTTGCCGAACACGTCGCCCATCCGCGTGGTCACCGTGCCGAAGGCCAGGCCGACCCGCAGCTCCGGCATGGTCTGGTCGTTGGAGAGCGTCTCGATGAGGCGCAGTCCGATCTCCGCGGCCGTTCCCGCCTCGTCGGCCACGTAGAGGATCTCGTCGCCGAGGGTCTTGATCAGCCGGCCGCCGTTGGCGACCACCAGGTCGGCGGCCGTCGTCTCGAACGCCTCGACCAGCTCGCCGAGTTCGTCCTCCTCCAGGCGCCGGGTCAGCCGGGTGAAGCCGACCAGGTCGGCGAAGCCCACCGCGAGGCGCCGGTCGACCATCTCCTCGTCGTCCTGGGCCTGCACGACACGGCCGGTGGCCGCGGCCAACTGCCGCCGCCACACGTAGACGAGGAACTCCTCCAGTTCCGGCAGCAGCAGCTCCACCAGCGGATAGGTGACTTCCATGCGGCTCATGCCCGGCTCCGGGGAGACGGTCAGGCCGGCCAGGAACGAGTCGATCTGCCACTCGGCGAGCCGGGCCGTGGTCTGCCCGGTGGAGCGGGCCACCTGGATCGCGGTCGCCTCGTCCAGCAGCCCGGCCTCGACGAGGCCGGCCAGCCGGCGCAGCGCCAGCGCGTCGGCCTCGGTGAGCGCCCGGGCCTGGCCGATGTCCGCGAAGCCCATCGCCCGCCAGAAGCGGGACGCCAGCTCCATCGGGACACCGGCGGCCCTGGCCGCCTGGAAGGGGGTGTAGGTGCGCTGCGATCCGAGGATGAGCTGCTCGACCTTGAGCGCGATCGGGTCGTCCTCAGCGCTTTCCTCGCGTGGCGGAACGTCCGGTTCGTCCGCGGTCACATCCCGCCCCTTGCCAGATCCGTGCGCACTGCTTTTCCGATCGTTCTCCCGGCGCCCGCCGCGCGCGCCGCGGCCCCAACCATACGGCAGATGTGCCGTAGCTCACGTCATGCCGAAGGCCGCAGGTGCACCACGTCACCGGCCGCGACCGGCTGCTGGACCCCGCTGCCGGTGGCCAGGACCAGCCGCCCGTCACCGTCCAGCGCGACCGCCTCGCCCTCCACACTGCCACCTCCGGGCAGTTCGGCGCGGACCGGCCGGCCCAGCGTCGCGCAGCCCGCCGCGTAGGCCTCCTGGATGCCGCAG
>NZ_BAAHCA010001100.1:0-1458 GCF_054776295.1 Streptomyces sparsus | reverse complement strand
CCGCTCCCGTCGCCAGTTCTGCCTCCTTCGCCCGTTCCGCCCGCGCCACCGGGCCCGCTTCCGTCGCCCGGTCCGCTCGCGACGTCAGGGCTGTCCTCCGCCGCACGGGCGCGCTCGGCTGCCGGTCCGGTGCCGGCCGCCACCGGCAGGGTCTGGTGGCCGGCGAACACCAGGCTCCAGACCTTGACCATGGACAGCAGCGTCAGCAGGCTCACCGCCGTCGCGATGGCGAGGGCGAGATAGGACTCCTCCAGCGCCGCCGCCCGCAGCAGGGTGAACTTGGCCACGAAGCCGGACAGCGGCGGCAGCCCGGCCAGGGACAGCGCGGCCACGAGGAAGACGCCCGTCAGCAGCGGTTCGCGGCTGCCCAGCCCCTGGACGTGCTTCAGCCTGCCGGTGCCGTAGGTGACCTCCACGACCCCCGCACACAGCAGCAGAGCAGCCTTCACCAGGATGTACTGGACGAGGTAGAAGACGGCGGCGGTCAGCCCGGCGGCGGAGAACAGCGCAAGCCCCATCAGCACGTAGCCGATCTGGCTCACGATGTGGAAGGCCAGGACGGACCGCATGGTCTGCTCACCGACCGCGCCGAACACCCCGACCACCATCGTGACCAGCGCGGCGGCCATGAGGAGCCACAGGTATCGCTGCTCACCGCCGTAGAGCACCGAGTAGATCCGGATGATGACGTAGAGGCCGACCTTGCTCAGCAGCCCGGAGAACAGCGCCGTGATCGCGGGGGACGCCTCCGGGTAGGTGCGCGGCAGCCAGCCGTGCAGCGGGACGACGGCCGCCTTGGCGGCCATCGCCAGCAGCACCACCGCACCGGCCAGCGCGACCCGCGGCGACTCCTGCGCCGCTCCGGCCAGTTCGCCGAGGTTGACGGTGCCGGCGGCGCCGTACAGCAGGGCCAGGCCGGCCAGGAACACGGTGGACGCCAGCAGGTTGAACACCAGGTAGAGCCGGCCCGCGGGCACCCTGCGCCGGCCGCCGGTCAGCGTCAGCAGCACGTAGGAGGGCACCAGCATCACTTCGACCAGCACGAACAGGTTGAACAGGTCGGCGGTGAGGAAGGCACCGTAGACGCCCGCGGACAGGACCAGCGCGAGCGGCCCGTACAACGGGTGGCGGTCGTCGTCGCAGGCCGCGGCGAACGCCAGGCAGGCCAGGGTGCTGAGCGCGGTGACGGCGACCATCAGGGCGCTGAAGGTGTCGGCGGCGAACACGATGGCGACGCCGGCCGGCCAGCCGCCGAGCCGGACCGACAGCACGGCCCCGTCCGCGGTCGCCGCGAGCAGCCAGCCGCTGAACGCCAGCACGGCGGCGGTGGTGCCCAGCACGATCCACCGGTTCACCGTCCGGCGGCCGCCTGTGGCCACCGTGACGCCGGCCGCCAGCAGCGGTCCGGCGACGGCCAGGGGAAGCAGCCCTCCGCTCATGTCCGCTCCTCCGCCGTCG
>NZ_BAAHCA010001099.1:0-1458 GCF_054776295.1 Streptomyces sparsus | reverse complement strand
GTGACCGGGATCACCGGGCGCGTATCGACGGCGTCAAGGCCGGGCCCGCGACCGTCAGGAACGCGTCAACGCGCGCGGAACGCGCTCGGCCGGGGGATGTGATGGCCGGCGGGGGCTTTCCCAGCCCCGGTCGGGCCCGCGACACGTCCAGTCGTGCCGGGCGGAGCGCACACCCGAGGAGTCCTGCCGTGGCCGATGTGGCCCTGGTCGCCGTCGCCGTCCTGGTGGGCGTGCTGGTCGTGGTGCTGCTGCGTGCGCTGGCGCGGCTCTGAGGCGGCCCTCGGCCCCGGGGCCGGTGCGCCCACTTGGGCGGGTGGCCAGAATGGGACCATGGCAGGACGAGGCAGGCTGCGGATCTATCTGGGCGCGGCACCGGGCGTGGGCAAGACCTACGCCATGCTCGCGGAAGGGCACCGCAGGCAGGAGCGCGGCACCGACGTGGTCGTGGCCGCCGTGGACTGCCACGGCCGGGCCCGCACCGAGGCGCTGCTGCCCGGCCTGGAACGCGTACCGGGGGCGTCCCGTCCGGAACGCGGCACGACCCCGGGGGAGCTGGACGTCGACGCGGTGATCGACCGCGCGCCGGCCGTCGCCCTCGTCGATGAACTGGCCCGCGGCAACCCGCCCGGCGCCCGCAACCAGAAACGCTGGCAGGACGTCGACGAACTGCTGGCCGCCGGCATCGACGTCGTCTCGACCGTCAACATCGCGCACCTGGAGTCACTCGGCGACGCCGTCGAGGGCATCACCGGTGTGCGCGCGGACGACACGGTGCCCGACGAGGTGGTGCGGCGGGCCGAGCAGGTCGAACTGGTCGACATGACACCGCAGGCGCTGCGGCGCCGCCTCGCGCACGGCAACGTGTGCAGCCCCGACAAGGTCGACGCGGCCCTCTCCAGCTACTTCCGACCCGGCAATCTGACCGCGCTGCGCGAACTGGCGCTGCTGTGGACCGCGGACCGGGCCGACGAGTACCTCCAGCAGTACCGCAGTGAGCACTCCATACGCTCCACCTGGCAGGCCAGGGAGCGCATCGTCGTCGGCCTCACCGGCGGCCCCGAGGGCCGCACGCTCATCCGGCGGGCGGCCCGCATGGCCGCCAAGGGGTCGGGCAGCGAACTGCTCGCCGTGCACATCGCCCGCGCGGACGGCCTCACGCCTGTCTCCCCGCAGGAACTCGCCGAGCAGCGCACCCTCGTGGAGGACCTCGGCGGCTCCTTCCACCACGTCATAGGGGACGCGGTCCC
Organism: Streptomyces sparsus; assembly: GCF_054776295.1. Taxonomy (NCBI): domain Bacteria; kingdom Bacillati; phylum Actinomycetota; class Actinomycetes; order Kitasatosporales; family Streptomycetaceae; genus Streptomyces; species Streptomyces sparsus. The sequence continues at coordinate 211 of NZ_BAAHCA010001099.1, read as the reverse complement.
CGAGGCGCTGCTCGACTTCGCCCGCGGGGTGAACGCCACCCAGATCGTGCTCGGCTCCAGCCGCCGCCGGGCCTGGCGGTACGCGTTCGGGCCGGGTGTCGGCGCGACCGTGGCCCGCGACTCCGGCACCGACCTGGACGTGCACATCGTCACCCACGGCGAGGTCGCCCGCGGACGCGGTGTCCCGGTGGCCCGCGGTGCCCGGCCGGGC
>NZ_BAAHCA010001098.1:0-1459 GCF_054776295.1 Streptomyces sparsus | reverse complement strand
CGCGCGCCGGCCGCCACCCCCGCCCTCCCGCTTCCAGCGGGCGAGCTGCCCGACGCGGCGCACCACGAACTGGGTGTCCATGATCCCCAGCAGCCCCGCCAGCCGCACCGCGTACTCGTGCTGGAGGGATCCGTCCTTGATCCGGGCGACGATCGGCGCCGCCGACTCCAGGGCCGCCGAGCGCCCCTCGGCCGAGTCGAGGTCGTGCTCGTCCACCACCGAACGCAGGGCGAACTCGAACAGCCGGGACCGGCCCTCGACCAGCTCGCGGACCGCCACGTCGCCCTTGGCCAGGCGGAGTTCGCAGGGGTCCATGCCGCCGGGGGTGATCGCGATGGAGGTGCGGGCGGCGAACTTCTGGTCGTCCTCGAAGGCCCGCAGCGCGGCCTTCTGGCCGGCGGCGTCCCCGTCGAAGGTGAAGACCACCTCGGAGCGGGAGTTGTCCATCAGCAGCCGGCGGAGGATCTTGATGTGCCCCTCACCGAAGGAGGTGCCCGAGGTGGCGATCGCGGTGGTGACACCCGCCAGGTGGCAGGCCATGACGTCGGTGTAGCCCTCCACGACCACCGCGCGGCCCTCCTTGGCGATGTCCCGCTTGGCGAGGTCGATGCCGTAGAGCACGTGCGACTTCTTGTAGAGCGGGGTCTCCGGGGTGTTGAGGTACTTCGGCCCGTTGTCGTCCTCGCGGAGTTTGCGGGCGCCGAAACCGACGACCTCGCCGGTGATGTCCCGGATCGGCCACATCAGCCGGCCGCGGAAGCGGTCGATCGGACCGCGGCGGCCGTCCTGGGAGAGCCCGGAGAGGATCAGCTCCTTGTCGGTGAAGCCGCGTCCCCGCAGGAACCGGGTGAGGTGGTCCCAGCCCGCCGGGGAGTAGCCGACGTTGAAGTGCTCGGCGGCCGCCTTGTCGAAGCCCCGCTCGTCGAGGAAGCGGCGCCCGATCTCCGCCTCGGGCGCGTCGAGCTGCTCGGCGTAGTACTGCGCCGCCGCCCGGTGGGCCTCGACCAGCCGGGTGCGCTCGCCCTGCTGGCTGGCCCGGCCGTAGCCGCCCTCCTCGTAGCGCAGGGTGATGCCGGCCTGGGCCGCGAGCCGCTCCACCGCCTCGGAGAAGGAGAGGTGGTCGACCTTGCGCACGAAGTCGAGGATGTCCCCGCCCTCCTGGCAGCCGAAGCAGTGGTAGAAGCCCTTGCTGGGACTGACGTGGAAGGAGGGCGACTTCTCGTCGTGGAAGGGGCACAGGCCCTTGAGGTTGCCGCCGCCCGCGTTGCGCAACTGGAGGTACTCGGAGACGACGGCGTCGATCGGGACCGCGTCCCGTACCGCCTTCACGTCCTCGTCATTGATCCTGCCCGCCACGCCAGAAGTGTACGGCCCGCCGCCGACACCCCCGACGGCTCACCGGCCGCCCGGGTGTCGCGGGAGTGCGGGCCCGGGGCGGCGTCCCACGGGCCGGGGCCCG
>NZ_BAAHCA010001097.1:0-1461 GCF_054776295.1 Streptomyces sparsus | reverse complement strand
CGCGGGTCCTCACCGCGGACCGCGGGTCGCCGTACTGGATGCCGCGGCCGTTGGTGCCCAGGTAGACGCGGCCGTGCACCCGCGGGTCGCCGGTGATCGTCTCGCCGATCCAACCCCACTGGTGGGCGTCGTCGTTGATGCGGATCCAGGTGCGGCCCTCGTCGTCGGACCGGTAGACCCCGATGACGTCGTCCACCGTGCCGGTCTGGAACAGCGCCGGGTAGCGGCAGCCGGCCGCCGCCTTGCCGAAGCCCAGCGCGAACGAGGCGCGGCAGCTCGTGACCTCGTGGAAGGTCCGGCCGCCGTCGGTCGACCGCCGCAGGCCGCTCTCCTTCGCCGACAACCACAGGTCGCCCGTGCGGCCGGGCGCGGCGGCGATGCGGAACTGCACGTCCCCGGACGGCAGTCCGGTGGCGCCCGGGGTGAACGTCACGCCGCCGTCCGCCGAGTGGCGGACCTCGCCCGCGTCGGTGTCGTAGGCGTAGAACCGCTCGGCGGACCGCGGGTCCGCCACCGGCACCGCGCCCTTGGGGAACGACGGAACCTCCCTCCAGCTGGCGCCGTTGTCGACGGACCGGAAGGCGGGGTGCTTCGTGCCGTCCCAGTGCACGAAGGACCACAGCAGAGTGCGGCCGTCGGCACTCACCGCGATCGGTCCGGGAGCGCTCGACGCGATCGCCGGCTGCGACGCGAACGGCTGCCAGGTCCGGCCGCCGTCCTGCGAGTACGCGCCGTTGCCGTGGTCGCCCCAGCCCGTCCGGACCACGTAGGAGGGCCGGCGGGCGGCCTGGGCGAGTCCGGTCGCGGTGCCGAAGACGGGGCTGTCGGCCATGCCCCGGGACGGGGACGCGGTGAGCGACTCGTGGTACATCACGCCGATGTCCGCCAGGCCGCTGATCAGGTGCGCCTCACCTTCCGGCGGCGAGACCAACTGCCGTACCGCGGACTCCTCCAGGCCGCGGATCTGCGGCTGCCAGTGCACGAGGTCGCGGGTGCCGTAGATCGTCGCACCGGTGCCGAAGACGATGTGCTCGGAGTGGAACGGGTCGATCGCGACGGTCTGGATCCACCAGCCGAACTTGGGCTGCGCCTCGCCCCAGCGCAAGTAGGGCGTCTCGGACACGTCGAGCACGGCACTGTCCTTGAGCGACGTCCAGCTCCCGCCGCCGTCGGTGGAGCGGTAGAGGGTGTCCACCGGGCCCCAGCGGTTGTTGGTGGAGACCACGACCGTGCCGGGACGTCGGGCGTCCACCGCGACGCCCCCGTACCCGAAGGCGTCCCCGCCGCCCGGCCGCACGGGCGTGACGTCGGTCCACCGGCCGGTGGCCGTGTCCAGCCGGTGCACCGAGCCGTCGCTCTGGCCGTTGGGGCCGGGCGCGTTCGCGTAGCTCACGTAGAGCGCACGGGTGCCGGCGTCGTAGGCGGCGCGGATCGGGATCCGGGCGGCGGTGCCGGCCGGAC
>NZ_BAAHCA010001096.1:0-1464 GCF_054776295.1 Streptomyces sparsus | reverse complement strand
CGACGCAGAAGTAGTCGACGCCGGGCTCGGTGAGGGCCGCGTCCACCTCCTGCTCGGCGTGCGTGGAGCGGCCGATCAGCACCTCCTGCCCCGAGCGGGCGGAGGCGCGGCCGAGGACGGCTCGGGCGGCGGGCACCGGCAGGTCGCCCTGGCCCAGGTGCAGCACGTCGGAGCCGATCGCGTGGGCGACGTCGGCACGGTCGTTGACGGCGAGCAGCCTGCCGTGGCGGCGGCAGGCGTCCGCCATCACCTCCAGGTGGCTGAGCTCCTCGCCGGCCTCCATGCCCTTGTCCCGCAGCTGGACGATGTCCACTCCGCCGGCGAGCACCGCGTCGAGGAACTGCGGGAGGTCGCCCTGCTCCCGGCGGGCGTCGGTGCAGAGGTAGAGCCGCGCGTCGGCGAGCTGTTCCCGTGCTGCGGGCATGAGGATGTCCCCCCGGTCGTGGGGTGCGGGGCCGCGGCAGGGCGCGGCCCCGCACCGTGCTGAGGCTGGCTGGGTGCCTGCTGTGCTGAGGCTGGCTTCGGTGCCTGCTGGTCGGTGTCGCGGGCCGGTCAGACGGCGAGCGCCTGCGCCCGGCGCTTGACCTCGGTGCCGCGGTTCTCCTTGAGGGCCTGGGCGGGGGTGCCCGGCAGGCTGTCGTCCGGAGTGAACAGCCACTCCAGCATTTCCTCGTCGCTGAAGCCGTCGTCCCGCAGGAGGGTCAGGGTGCCGGTCAGGCCCTTGACGATCCGGCCGTCGCCGATGAAGTCCGCCGGGACCATCAGCACCCGGTTCTCCCCGCGGCGAGCGGCGATCAGCTGACCCTCCCTGACCCACTGGCGGACCCGGGTCACCGGAACGTCGAGCAGTTCGGCGATCTCGGGGAGGTTCAGCCAGGAGGGGACGAGCGCTTCGATCTTCGCATCAATCTCGTTCACACACCCAGCCTGCCATCAGCCGGCGGCAAACGACACACCGGTGGCCTTCAGACCAGGTCGGGGCGGGCTGTCGCGGCGGGCCGCCCGGCGGCCCTCTTCAGCGGCACCGAGGGGTCCGCGGCGAGCGCCCGGTCCAGTACGGCACCGCTCTCGATCAGCTTGCGGCCCTGCGCGAGGTCCCGCGGCCGGCCGACCGCGAGCAGCGCGCGGAGCACGCCGTCCCGTAGCCAGCACACCGCCCAGGAGGCGCCCTGCGGGTCCCCGCGCCAGACCGGTTCGTCCCCCTCCGCGGCGTAGCCGGCGAACTGCACGAAGCGCCCGAACTGCTCGGACCAGAAGTAGGGCACCGGGTCGTACACCGCGCCGCCCGCGGTCACCGCCTGCCCGGCGTCACCGCCGACCAGGCCGGCGGCCACCGCCCGCGGCGCCTGGAGCGCGTTGTCCCAGTGGTGGACGAGCAGCCGTCGTCCGTAGCGCGCGGACGGGAAGGAGGCGCAGTCCCCGACGGCGTACACGTCCGGCAGCGAGGTGCGCAGCCGCTCGTCG
>NZ_BAAHCA010001095.1:0-1468 GCF_054776295.1 Streptomyces sparsus | reverse complement strand
GGTGGGCCGCCGAGCGCGCTGGACCGTGCCCGGCAGCAGGCCCAGCGGCGGCGCGAGGCACGCGGCAGCCGGCGCCGCACGAAGGACAGCCGCAGCAAGGGAGCACACGACGATGGATGAGGCACCGCAGACCGAGTACGACGCCGACCCGGCCATCGCCGTCGTCGGCATGGCGGCCCGCTTCCCCGGCGCCTCCACCGTCGACGAGTTCTGGGAGAACCTGGCGGCCGGCCGGGAGGCGGTGCGAGCCGTCAGCGACGAGGAGTTCCTCGCCGCCGGTGGTGATCCGGCGGACCTGGACGATCCGACGCTGGTCCGGATGGCGTCCGTCGTGGACGGCGCCGACCTGTTCGACGCCGCCTACTTCGGCTACAGCCCCGCCGAGGCCGAACTCATCGACCCCCAGCAGCGGTTGCTGCTGGAGACGGCCCACCACGCGATGGAGGACGCCGGTTACGGCGCCGGCCACGGTGACCAGCTGGTCGGGGTGTACGCCGGGGCGGGCGACAGCCGCTACTACCCCGTCCACGTGCATCCCCGCTTCGCCGGTGAGGGCCCCGCCTCGGTCGCCCTGGTACACGCCGCCACCAGCAACTCGCTGGGCACGCTGGCCACCCGGATCTCCTACGAGCTGGGGCTGACCGGCCCCAGCGTGTCCGTGCAGACCGCCTGCTCCACGGCGCTGGTCGCCGTCCACACCGCGTGCCGGGAGCTGATCGACCACCGCTGCGACGTCGCGCTGGCCGGAGCGGCCTCCGTCAACCCGTCCGCGATGCTGGGCTACCGGCACGTGCCCGACGGGCCGTTCTCCCCGGACGGCCGCTGCCGGGCCTTCGCCGCCGACGCGGCCGGCACCTCCTCGGGTGACGGCGTGGGGGTGGTGGTCCTGAAACGGCTGGACGACGCGCTCGCCGACGGCGACCGGGTGCGGGCCGTCATCAGGGGTTCGGCGCTCAACAACGACGGCCGCCGCAAGGTGGGCTTCACCGCGCCCAGCACCGAGGGCCAGACCGAGGCGGTGCTCGACGCGCAGGCCGCGGCCGGCGTCAGCGCGGACTCCATCGGCTACGTCGAGGCGCACGGCACCGCCACCCGGCTCGGCGACCCCATCGAAGTGGCCGCCCTCACCCGGGCGTTCCGCGAGAGCACCGACCGCACCGGGTTCTGTGCGCTCGGCTCGGTCAAGACCAACGTCGGACACCTCGGCGCTGCCGCCGGCATGGCCGGACTGGTCAAGGCGGTACTCGCGCTGGAGCACGGCCGGATACCGCCCAGCCTGCACTTCGACCGGCCCAACCCGCTGATCGACTTCGCCGGCAGCCCGTTCCGGGTCCCGACCGCGCTGGAGCCGTGGCCGGACACGGCGGGCCCGCGTCGCGCGGCTGTCAGCGCCTTCGGTGTCGGCGGCACCAACGCGCACGTCATCGTCGAGCAGTCGCCGCAGCCGGCGGTGCGGGAGCCGGCGCCC
>NZ_BAAHCA010001094.1:0-1469 GCF_054776295.1 Streptomyces sparsus | reverse complement strand
CGGAGCCGGGCCGTTTCCCGCTTGGCCTCCTCGCCGGCGCGCTCCGCCTCTGCGCGCTGCGCCTCCTCACCGGCGGCGGCGACCAGCTTCACCCAGCCCTCCGGGCGGAGCACGTACGCCGCCGCGGCCACGTCCACCGGGTCGGCGGCGGCCGGGGGCACGCCGCCCTCCACGGCCTGCGTGAGCTCCGGTTCGAGCTCACGCAGCCGTGTCGCGATGCGCTGACGGAACACCGCGTCCCAGGCCAGCGCGGTGGCCATCGCGTTGCCACCGTACTTGGCCCGCCGGGCGGGCGTGAAACGGGCGTACTGACGGAGCTGGGCGGGCAGTTCCGCCACGGTCAGCCCGCCGAGGGCGTCACCGGTGTACGCCACCACCCGGCGCCGCACCCGCTCCGGCAGCGGGCGGTCGAGCGCTTCGGTGTGCTCGCGCCTGTCGCCTCCCGGCTCCGTCGGGTCCGGTTCGCCGCCCGTCCGTTCCTGCACCGCTCACACCCGCCCGTCCGTCAGACCTGGGCGCCGGGCCGGTCCACGAGCTCGACCTGGTCCACCGCGTTGCACCAGCGGCAGCGCACCGACTCGACGTCCTCGCTGAGCACCTCGGTCTCCTCCACGGAGGGCTCTCCGGCCAGGTCGAGGTGCACGTACTCCACCACCCGGCTGGTACGGGTCACGTCGAACCGGGTCAGGTTGCCGCACAGGGTGCAGCGCCAACGCGTCGCCTCGGTGGGCGGAGGGACCGGCATATGTCGTCCTCTTCTTCGCTCGGGGGCCCGGGAGCTGCGGAGTACCGGGCTCGCGTCATCACCGCAACCCTACGGCCTGGCGGCCCCCGCGTGTGTCGGACCGCCGCGGGCCGGCACCGGGCCGCCCACGATCCGGCCACCTGCCGGTGCGCGTCGCCGCGGGCCGGTCCGGTGGCCGGAGCCACGAACCCTCGTCCGTCCGCAGTGCCACCCCTCCTCGGAACCGGGTGCGCCCGACGGGCTTCCGGCACCCCGGAGCCGCCCCGGGCGTGCGGATAGAGTGAGCGGGCCAGCTCAGGCGACCGAGGGAGAGACCCAGACGTGATCACTTCGATCGTGCTCATCAGGACCAGCACCGACCGGATTCCCGAGATCGCCGAGCAGATCGCGGCTCTCGAGGGCGTCAGCGAGGTGTACTCGGTGACGGGCGCGCACGACCTGGTGGCGATGGTGCGGGTGGCCCGGCACGACGACCTCGCCGAGGTGATCCCCGGCCGGATCAGCAAGGTGCCCGGCGTGCTCTCCACCGAGACCCACATCGCCTTCCGCACGTACTCCTCGCACGACCTGGAAGCGGCCTTCGCCATCGGCCTGGACTCCTGAGCGACACGCCCCGGACCCACACCGTGCGGCCCCCGGTGAGGCCCGCACGGCGGCGGACCCGCCGAGCGGGCCCGCCGTCCGCCGGGGTCGCCGTCCTCAGGCCGGTGCGGGGCGCGTCGAC
>NZ_BAAHCA010001093.1:0-1469 GCF_054776295.1 Streptomyces sparsus | reverse complement strand
CCCCGACCGCGCCCGGGGGACGGCCGGCAGTCCGCCTGGCCCGCCGGCCCGCGGAACCGGCCGCTCAGCCGAGGGGGACGGGCGCCTTCAGGCGGCTGACGACCTCGTCCAGGAACCGGTCGACGGAGGCGTTCACGCTGCGGATGAAACCGGTCTCCTCCGCTCCCCGCTTGGTGCCCATGGTGGTCGGCAGCGTCAACCGGAACGAGGTGATCTCCTCACCGGCGTCCGGCACCAGCAGGCCCGGCTCGGGACGCAGCACCCGCAGCAGCTCGCACGGCCCGGCGCCCGGCTGCCCGGTCACCGCCTCCACCCGTAGCTCGGCGGGCGCGTCGGCCAGTTGCCGCAGCAGCCACTGCACCCGGGAGAGCGGGCGTGCCCGGTCGGCCGAGGCCAGTTCCACGGTGGCCTCCAACCGGCCGGTCCGCAGATCCGCCTCCAGCAGCAGCGGGCCGGGAGTGCCGGGGATGCGCAGCCCGGTGCTCAACCTGCCGGTGTCCACCAGCGCGGTCACGGTCTGCATCCGGCGGGCCGTGGCGTCACCGCTGCGCCTGCCCCGGGAGACCGGGGAGACGGTGACCCCACGGCTGCCGCCCAGCCGCAGGCACAGCTGGCGGGTCAGCTTCTCCCAGTTCTCCGCGACGTGCATCGCCGGCCGGTCCGTCACCCGCAGGGTGCCCTCGGTGATCGCGTTCCGTACCGGAACCCAGGACGCCCCCATGTTCTGGAAGCCCTGGCAGCCGGCGTTGTCGTGCCGCAGGTAGTGCAGCAGTTCGTTGAGCAGCCAGGCGTGGGCGGGGTTCGCCAGGCCGTCGTGGTGGCAGAGCAGATGGGCCTCGTGCGTCACCTCGGCCCAGGAAAGGTGGCGCAGGGCGACCTTGCGCAGCCGGCGCTTGTCCAGGGGCACCGGGTGCTCACCGTCGAGTGCGAGATCGTTCGAGAGGGTGATCACCGTCTCGTAGCCGTGCTTGCCCGCCAGGTCCACGTAGGACTGCACCTGGTCGGGCTTGAGGGGGTTGCCCCCGGTCTTGGTCTCGACGAGGGCCGTCCAGATCCGCCCCGCCCTGGCGACCCGGATCACGCCGTCCGGCCGCAGCGTGCCGTCCCCGTGCCGGAACGACGCCTCGGCGAAGGTCTGGACGGTCCCCGCCGGTGCGTTGAACTTCGCGGTCAGCCGCCGGCCGAACTCCGGTACGTGGGCCATCGCGGCCAGCAGCGTCGAGGTGGCCCGCACCTCGCGCTCCTGGTCGTTGCGCAGGCCTGACGCGGAGAACAGTCGGGCCGAACGCCAGTTGGGATGGTCGGCGAGGTCGACCTTGGCGGCCTTGGGCAGCGTGGTCCGCCGTTTGACGGTCCGCACCGGCCGGCTGCCCGTCGCAGCACGGGCCGCGGGCACCGCCGTCGCGTTCGGCGCCGAGGACGGATCCGGTGCCGAGGGCTGTGCCGGAACCGACGCCGGTGCCGCGCCC
>NZ_BAAHCA010001092.1:0-1471 GCF_054776295.1 Streptomyces sparsus | reverse complement strand
GCCGCCCGTCGCGCACACCCCCGGCGGTACGGGACGCCGGGGCACCGACCCGGACAGCACCCGCAGCGGGGGCGACGGCACCGCGGCCCCGGACGACGTCGTGATCACCGGCATGGCCTGCCGCCTCCCCGGCGGTGTGACCCCCGAGGCGTTCTGGCAGCGGCTCGCCGCCGGACACGACCTGGTCACCGAGGTGCCGCCGGACCGGTGGCCGAACGAGCAGGACCGAACCGGGAGGTGGGGAGCCTGGCTCGACGAACCGGCCGCGTTCGACGCGGAGTTCTTCGGCATGACGGCCGACGAGGCCAGGGCGACGGATCCGCAGGCCCGGCTGTTCCTGGAACTCGCCTACGAGGCGCTGGAACGCGCCGGCCACGCCGGGCCGCGCAGGCACGGCCGGCGCATCGGGGTCTTCGCCGCGGTGGGCGAGAGCGGCTACCGGGAAGTGCTCGACCGGGCCGCACCCGGCCGGCTTCCCACCGCGGCGCTGGTCGGCAACCTGCCCAACCTGGTCGCCGCCCGGGTGGCGCAGTACCTCGACCTCGACGGACCCGCGATCGCCGTGGACACCGCCTGCTCGTCCGCGCTGGTCGCCCTGCACCTGGCCCGCCGCAGCATCCGGTCGGGGGAGTGCGACCTGGCGGTGGTCGGCGGCGTCAACCTCCACCTCACCCCGACCGGGTACCGGCTGCTGGAGGGCACCCAGGCGCTGTCACCCGGTGGACGGTGCCGGGCCTTCAGCGCGGGCGCCGACGGCTTCGTCCCGGGTGAGGGCGGCGCGGCGCTGGTGCTCGCCAGGCTGGGCGACGCCCACCGAGCCGGCGACCCCGTGCTCGCCGTGGTCCGGGGCACGGCCGTCAACAACGACGGGCGATCGCTGAGCCTGCTCGCGCCGAACCCGCAGCGGCAACGGGAGGTCATCGCAAGGGCCTACGCCGACACCGGGCCGGACCGGAGCGCGGTGTCGTACGTGGAGGCGCACGGAACGGGCACGCCCGTCGGTGATCCCATCGAACTGCGGTCCCTCGCCCACGCCTTTCCGCCGCTGCCGGACGGCAGGCAGCGACTGCTGGGCTCAGTGAAGACCAACGTCGGGCACCTGCTCAACGCGGCCGGCATGCCCGCCCTCGTCAAGGTGGTGCTGGCGCTCGGCCACCGGCAGCTGCCCGCCTCCCTGCACCACGACCCGCCGCTCGCGGCCGTCCCGGACGGCTTCGCCGTCGTCACCGACCACCGTGCGTGGGAGGCACCCGGTCCGCTGACGGCCGGGGTCAACGCGTTCGGGTTCGGCGGCACCAACGCGCACGCCGTTCTGCAGGAGGCACCGCCGGCTCCGCACCACCCGCCCGGGCCCGCTCCCGGCCCTCACCTGCTCGCCCTGTCCGCGCACAGCGCGGAGGCGCTGCACACGGCCGTGTCCGACCTCGCCGACCGGCTGCGGGACGCCCCCGACCAGGCGGAGGGCGACGTG